>NZ_JBEZVK010000014.1:0-157497 GCF_040636955.1 Streptomyces sp. NPDC032472 | reverse complement strand
GCCCGGAACGGGGTCCGGGCGCTCCGCGCCCCGCGGCGGAGCCGCACATCCGGCACAGCGGGAAGGGGCGGGGAGGGGACGGGCTCCGCGCAGCGGCGGGACCCGGCACGGGTCAGAACAGGGGGCGGGGCAGGACGCCCTCCAAGGCCAGGAGGGTGCGCTTCGTCTCGACGCCGCCGCCGAAGCCGCCGATGCCCCCGTCGTTCTCCACCACCCGGTGGCACGGCACGACGAGCGGAAGCGGATTCGAGCCCATCGCATGGCCGACGGCCTGGGCGGCCCCCGGCTGCCCGACGCGGGCGGCCAGCTCCCCGTACCCGACGACGGTCCCGTACGGCACGGAGCGGTCGAGCTCCTGCAGGACCCTGCGGTTGAAGCCGGAGCTGAACCGCCAGTCCAGTGGCAGCTCGAAGCGCCGCAGCGTGCCCGCGAAGTAGGCGCCGAGCTGGCGCACGGGCTCGGCGAGCAGCACTTCCCCGCCCGGCGGCGGCCGCCACGCATCGGCGCCGAGCCGCTCGACCAGCCGGCGGGCCATCTCCTCGGCCCGGTCCGGGTCGGCGTGGAACCCGACCCGGACCAGCCCTTCCCCGGTCGCGGCCAGCAGCAGCGGGCCGATGTCGCTGGGGACGACGCTCCACTCCAGGCGCGGCCCGGCCGGCAGATCGGTGGTGTCCATCCCCCCACCGTACGGGCCGCCACCGACAGCCCGGCCGGCTCAGCCCGCCCCGCTCACCCCGACCGGCTCACCACGGCCGGTCCGTGAGCGCCCCGATCCCGAGCACCGCCCGCTGCACCACGTCGGGGGCGTTGGTGATGATGCCGTCCACGCCCATCCCCTGGACCTTCCGGGCGGTCACCGCGTCGTCGACGATCCAGGTGTCCACCTCCATCGCCCTGCCGTGGGCCCCCTGCAGCCCGTGCACGGCCGTCACCCAGTCCGCGGAGATCGTGGTGTGCCAGGGGTTGATGCGGTCGGTGAACCGGGCGTACTCCGGCAGGTCCGCCACCGCCGGGGTGCCCAGGAAGGCCGTCACCAGGTCCGGCCGCAGACCGTGCACGATCCGGACGGAGTCGGTGCTGAAGCTCTGCACGACCAGACGGCGCCGGACGTGGTCCGCGTCGAGCCAGCCCGCCCCGTCCAGCACCTGCAGGGTCTGCTCCTCGATCCCCGGGTAGAGCTCCGGCTTCTTGATCTCCAGCAGCAGCCGCTGCCGGTTGCGCTGCACCCGGTCGAGGTAGTCGCGCAGCGTCGGCACCCGCGCGCCCGCGTAGGAATCGTCGAACCAGCTGCCCGCGTCCAGCGTGGCGATCTCCGCCGCGGTGAAGTCCTTCACCCTCCACGGCTTGCGGTCCGGGAAGCGCTCCTCGACGTCCGTGGTGCGGGCCAGGGTGTCGTCGTGGATCACGACCAGCTCGCCGTCCCTGGTGCGCTGGACGTCGTTCTCGACCCAGTCGAAGCCGAGCCGCCTCGCCAGGTCGATCGAGGCCAGCGTGTTCTCCGGGGCGTACGCCGAGGCTCCCCGGTGGGCGTACACGACGGGGCCCGGCAGCCCCGGCAGGGCGGGGGCGCCGGGGTCGGCAGCGGCCGGGGCCGTCCCGCCGAACGCGGTGAGGGTGACCAGGAAGGCGGCGGCGGCCGCTGCGGCGGGTCGGACGTACATGTGCGTTCTCCTCGGGTCGTGACCCTGGTCCTGCGTCAAGCGGGCGCAGAACGGCAGACGTTGCCGCGATGCACTTCACTGCGGTGTCCGTTACCGCGATCATGGGCTCGAAGATCACCGGGCCGCCACCGAACTACGACAAACGGACCAGAAAGGGGGAAATCCGCGGGTCCCGCCGGACCAGCCCGGACAGCGCCCCGCCCCGCGCGGGACGTGAGTGTCGGTGCGGGGTCGTACGGTGGAGTCATGCGGCCTGTATCCAAGATCGAACGCACGGTGGCGCCCTTCGAGGTCGTCAGCCCCTACCGGCCCAGCGGCGACCAGCCCACGGCCATCACCGAGCTGGAGAAGCGCATCCGTGCAGGTGAGAAGGATGTCGTCCTGCTCGGCGCGACCGGCACCGGCAAGTCGGCGACCACCGCATGGATGATCGAGAAGCTCCAGCGCCCCACCCTGGTGATGGCGCCGAACAAGACGCTCGCCGCCCAGCTGGCGAACGAGTTCCGCGAGCTCCTGCCGAACAACGCGGTCGAGTACTTCGTCTCGTACTACGACTACTATCAGCCCGAGGCGTACGTCCCGCAGTCCGACACGTACATCGAGAAGGACTCCTCGATCAACGAGGAGGTCGAGCGGCTGCGCCACTCCGCGACGAACTCGCTGCTCACCCGGCGCGACGTCGTCGTGGTCGCCTCGGTGTCCTGCATCTACGGCCTCGGCACGCCGCAGGAGTACGTCGACCGCATGGTCCCGCTCAAGGTCGGCGAGGAGATCGACCGGGACCAGCTGCTGCGCCGCTTCGTCGACATCCAGTACACCCGCAACGACGTGGCCTTCACCCGCGGCACCTTCCGGGTGCGCGGCGACACCATCGAGATCTTCCCGGTCTACGAGGAACTGGCCGTCCGCATCGAGATGTTCGGCGACGAGATCGAGGCCCTGTCCACCCTGCACCCGCTGACCGGCGAGGTGATCAGCGAGGACCGCGAGCTGTACGTCTTCCCCGCCAGCCACTACGTCGCCGGCCCCGAGCGCATGGAGAGCGCGATCCGCGGCATCGAGGCCGAGCTCGCCGAGCGCCTCGCCGAGCTGGAGAAGCAGGGCAAGCTGCTGGAGGCCCAGCGGCTGCGCATGCGCACCACCTACGACCTGGAGATGATGCGGCAGATCGGCTCCTGCTCGGGTATCGAGAACTACTCGCTCCACATGGACGGCCGCGAGCGCGGCTCGGCGCCCAACACCCTCATCGACTACTTCCCGGAGGACTTCCTCCTGGTCATCGACGAGTCGCACGTCACCGTCCCGCAGATCGGCGCCATGTACGAGGGCGACGCCTCGCGCAAGCGGACCCTGGTCGACCACGGCTTCCGGCTGCCGTCCGCACTCGACAACCGGCCCTTGAAGTGGGAGGAGTTCCAGGAGCGGATCGGCCAGACGGTCTACCTGTCGGCGACCCCCGGCCCGTACGAGCTCTCCCGCAGCGACGGCTTCGTCGAGCAGATCATCCGCCCCACCGGCCTCGTCGACCCCGAGGTCGTCGTCAAGCCCACCGAGGGCCAGATCGACGACCTGGTGCACGAGATCCGGCAGCGGGTGGAGAAGGACGAGCGGGTCCTCGTCACCACCCTCACCAAGAAGATGGCCGAGGACCTCACCGACTACTTCCTGGAGCTCGGCATCCAGGTCCGCTACCTGCACAGCGACGTCGACACGCTGCGCCGCATCGAGCTGCTGCGCGAGCTGCGCGCCGGCGAGTACGACGTCCTGGTCGGCATCAACCTGCTCCGCGAGGGCCTCGACCTGCCCGAGGTGTCGCTGGTGGCGATCCTCGACGCCGACAAGGAGGGCTTCCTGCGCTCGGGCACCTCGCTGATCCAGACCATCGGCCGCGCCGCGCGCAACGTCTCCGGCCAGGTCCACATGTACGCGGACAAGATGACCCCGGCGATGGAGAAGGCCATCGAGGAGACCAACCGGCGCCGGGAGAAGCAGATCGCGTACAACACGGCCAACGGGATCGACCCGCAGCCGCTCCGCAAGAAGATCAACGACATCGTCGCCACGATCGCCCGGGAGGAGCTGGACACCGAACAGCTGCTCGGCACCGGCTACCGGCAGGCGAAGGACGGCAAGGGCGCCAAGGCGCCCGTGCCCGCGCTCACCGGGGCCAAGGCGGTCGCCGCACAGGCCAAGGCGGGCGGAAAGGCGGCCAAGGGGGCCAAGGGAGCCAAGGCGGCCGTGGTGGCCACGGACCGGCCGGCCGAGGAACTGGCCGCACTCATCGAGCAGATGACCGAGCGGATGCGGGGCGCCGCCGCCGAGCTCCAGTTCGAGGTCGCGGCCCGGATCCGCGACGAGGTGAGCGAGTTGAAGAAGGAGCTGCGTCAGATGAAGGAGGCGGGCCTCGCCTGACCCGGGGGCCGGTCAGTAGGGTTGGCGACAGCCGCAGGTACACGCTGCCTGGGGGTGGCTATGAAAGGGGACAGCGCGTGACGGTCAACTTGTCCAAGGGGCAGGCCATCAGTCTGCAGAAGGGCGACGGGGGGACGCTGACCTCCGTCCGCATGGGCCTCGGCTGGCAGGCGGCCAAGCGCCGCGGGCTGTTCGGCTCGCGGACCCGGGAGATCGACCTGGACGCCTCGGCGGTGCTGTTCGCCGAGAAGCAGCCCGTGGACGTGGTGTTCTTCCGGCACCTGCAGAGCGACGACGGCTCGGTGCGGCACACCGGCGACAACCTGATCGGCGGCGCCGGCCAGGGCGGTGACGACGAGTCGATCCTCGTCGACCTCCAGCGGGTGCCGGTCCACATCGACCAGATCGTCTTCACGGTGAACTCGTTCACCGGCCAGACGTTCCAGGAGGTGCAGAACGCGTTCTGCCGCCTCGTCGACGAGACCAACGGCCAGGAGCTGGCCCGCTACACCCTCGACGGCGGCGGCCAGTACACGGCCCAGATCATGGCCAAGGTCTCCCGCGCGGGCGGCGGCTGGCAGATGACGGCCCTGGGCACCCCGGCCAACGGCCGGACCTTCCAGGACCTGATGCCGTCGATCCTGCCGCACCTGTAGGAGCGGCGCGGGAGAACCGGGCACCCGCAACACCGCGTCAGAACGCGTGGGAACGCGTAGGAACGCGCAAGACCGGAACGAGCAGCACACAGCACGGCACGGCAAGGCCACGGGGGAGGGCTGCACGATGACGGCCGAACTGGTCCGGGGGCAGAACCACCCCCTGTCCCTGAGCAGGGTGGAGATCAGGGTCTCGGCGGGCACGGACGTGCTCGCCCTGGCCTGCGCCTGCGACGACGGGGGCCGGCTGACCGGCCCCGACGCGCTGGCCCACCCCGCCGCCCCGGCCCTGCCCGGGTTCACGGTGCCGGGGGCGGCGGCGGGCGAGCACCGCTTCGCCGTCGACCTGGACGCCGTCGGGCCCGCCGTGCAGCAGGTCCGGGTGGTGCTCGTACTGCCGCCCGGCGGCCCGGCGCGCTTCGGTGCCGTCCCCGCGCCGCGCCTGGCCGTGGCCGACCCGGAGGGCGCCGAGCTCGCCGGGTACACGCTGACCGGCCTGGACGCCGAGACCGCCCTCGTCTGCCTGGAGCTGTACCGGCGCCAGGGCTCCTGGAAGGTCCGCGCCGTCGGCCAGGGGTACGCCGACGGGCTGGCCGCGCTGCTCGCCGACGCGGGTCTCGGCGCCCCGGCCGCGACGGCGCTCGCCTCGGCCGTGGCGGGCACCGCCGCGCGCGAGGGGCACAGCCTTGCCGCGGTCCCGGCCGCGGCCGCACCCGGTGCGGAGCCGGGCCTCCCGGAGCCGGTCCCCGTCCCCGAGCCGGGCCCGGTGCCGGTCTCCGGCGTCCCGTACGCCGGTACGCCCGGCCCCGCGCCCGCGGACACCGCCGGCTGCCCGCCCGCCGTCGACTACGTGCACCCGCGCCGCCGCCGCAGCACCTCCGAGCCGCCCGAGCCGGCCCCGGCGGCCGCCGCCCCGACGGGTCCGGGCGAACCGCCCGTCCCCGTCGCGGGGGACGCCACCGGCTGGTCCATGGACGAGCGGCTCTACAACCAGGTCTGGGGCATGTTCGAGGACCTGGCCCGGACCGTCGCCGCCTACCGCAGCGCGTGCGACTTCGCCGACTCCCGCCTCGACCGCGAGCTCGACGAGGCCCTGTCCGACCCCGGCCACCGCCTGGCCGGATCCGGCGAGGCCGCCCGCGACACCGCCAGGGCCCGCCGCGAGGAGCTCGTCGCCCAGGCCCGGGCCGCGCTCGACCGGGACCTCGCCCAGCTGGCCGCCGAGGCCGAGGTGGTCGAGCCCGCGCTGCCGGCCGCGTACGCCCGCTGGGCGGCCCCGGTCTGGCAGGGCCACCAGGTGCCCGAGGAGGCCCCGATGGCCCTGCGCCTGGGCGACCTGCACCTGCCGGAGCGGCCCGGGCTGCGGATCCCCATGCTGGTGCGGCTCCCGCTGGAGCGCGGCCTGTGGATCGACAACGGCCGCACCGGCTCCGAGGCGGCGATGGCCACGGACACCGACCGGTTGCGCCGGGCCGCCATGGACATGGCCGTCGCCCATGCCGCGCGGATGCTCGCCGTCCACCCGGCCGGCCGGTTCTCCGTCCACGTCATCGACGCGGCCGGGGCCGGGGCCGCCGCCCTGGCGCCGCTCGTCCACGCCGGGGTGCTGGCCGCGCCGCCCGCCGTGGGGGCCGCCGGGGTCGCGGACACCCTGGCGCGGCTGACCCGCCGGGTGGACCTCGTACAGATGGCGGTGCGGGCCGGTGCCCCCGAGGACCTGCCGCCCGACGTGGACACGGCCGAGCAGCTGCTGATCGTCCACGGCTTCCCGCACGGCTTCGACGACCGCGGCGTCACGCAGCTGCGCTACCTGGCCGACGAGGGCCCGGCGGTCGGCGTCCACCTGCTGATGGTCGCCGACCGCGACGAGGCCTCCGCGTACGGTCCGCTCCTCGACCCGCTGTGGCGTTCGCTGATGCGGCTCTCCCCGGTGCCCGACGACCACCTCGCCGACCCCTGGGTCGGCCATGCCTGGACCTTCTCGCCGGACCTGCCGCCGCCGGGCGGCCTGGCGCTGGAGGAGGCGCTGGAGCGGGCCGCCCGAGCCCGCCGCAATGCCCGCCCATGACCGGCTCTTGGCCTTCCCTTTACCTTTTCCGCCTCTGACGGGTACCCTGGTGCCCGCGGAGGGGAGTATTCCTGCTTTCCTGTCACGGCGTGCCCGTCAGTACGGACCACTGCGGTCCCGGGGCGCCGGCCCCCGGCCTCCAGGCCGCGCGGGTGGAAGAGACCTCCGGCAGCGATGACGCTGACCTGTGTGCCGAGCCATCTGCCGGAGGCGTGACCAATGGATGTTTCCCTGAACCTGTGGGTGCTGACCGTTCTCGGTCTGTGCATCCTCATCGGCGCCGACTTCATCATCGGCCGCAAACCGCACGACGTGTCGATCAAGGAAGCGGGCATCTGGACCGTCGTCTGGATCGTCCTCGCCGCGCTGTTCGGGCTCGGCCTGATGTTCTTCGGCCACGGCCAGGCCTCCCAGGAGTTCTTCGCAGGCTTCATCACCGAGAAGTCGCTCAGCGTCGACAACCTCTTCGTCTTCGTCCTGATCATGGCGAAGTTCTCGGTGCCCTCCCACCTCCAGCAGCGCGTACTGCTCGTGGGCGTCCTCATCGCCCTGGTGCTGCGCGCGGTCTTCATCGCCGCCGGCGCCGCGATCATCACCACCTTCTCCTGGGTCTTCTACCTCTTCGGCGCGTTCCTGATCTACACCGCCTGGAAGCTGATCCAGGAGGCCCGCGCGGGTGAGGAGGAAGAGGAGTTCGAGGAGAACCGCCTCCTGAAGTCCGTCGAGAAGAAGTTCGGCGTCGCCGACAAGTACCACGGCACCAAGCTCTTCATCCGGACCAACGGCAAGCGCGTCCTGACCCCGCTGATGGTCGTCATGCTCGCCATCGGCACCACCGACGTGCTGTTCGCCCTGGACTCGATCCCCGCGATCTTCGGGCTCACCCAGGACCCGTACATCGTCTTCACCGCCAACGCCTTCGCCCTGATGGGCCTGCGCCAGCTGTACTTCCTCATCGGCGGCCTGCTCAAGAAGCTGGTCCACCTCAGCTACGGCCTGTCCGTCATCCTCGGCTTCATCGGCGTCAAGCTCGTCCTGCACGCCCTGCACGAGTCGGGCGTCCACGTCCCCCAGATCTCCATCCCCGTCTCCCTGGGCGTCATCTGCGGCGTCCTGGTGATCACCACGATCACCAGCCTGATGGCCTCGAAGAAGCAGGCGGCGGCCGAAGCCGCCGCCCGCCCGGAGAGCATCGGCGCATAACGCGCCCGCCGGCCCCCGAGGGCTACGCGGGGGCGGCCGCCTCGGCCGTCCCCGTCTCGGCGTCCGCACCCGCCTTGTCCGCCCTCCCCCGTACGTCCCCGGGATTGGTCTCCGGCAGCAGCGCGAAGCAGCCCAGACTCACCACCGCCACCCCGGTCAGGTACGCGGCCACCCCCCACGGCGGACCGGAGCCGTCCGCCAGCGCCGTCGCCACGATCGGGGTCAGCGCCCCGCCGAGGACCCCGCCCAGGTTGTAGCCGACGGCCGCGCCGGTGCAGCGGATCCGCGGGGCGTACAGCTCGGGCAGGTACGCGCCGATCACGGACAGCACCGTGCCGATGCACAGCAGCGCGCCCACCGCGCCCACGGCCACCAGCAGCGGATGCGCCGTGCCGAGCAGCCCCACGAAGGGGAACATCCACACCGCGCACAGCGCACAGCCCCCCAGGCACAGCGGGCGCCGGCCGAAGCGGTCGCCGAGGACTGCCGCCACCGGGGTCCACAGGGCCATGATCCCGACCCCGGTCAGCACGCAGGCCAGCATCGTGGTGCGCGCCATGCCGAGGTGCTCGGTCGCGTACGCCAGGGACCAGGTGGTGACCCCGTAGAACACGGCGTACGCGGCGGCCAGCGCCCCGCCGGTCAGCAGGAGCAGCCGCCAGTGCCCGCGCACCACCTCGGCCAGCGGGGCGTCGGCCCGCCGGCCCGTCTCGGTGAGCGCGCGGAACTGCGGTGTCTCCTCGACCGAGCGGCGCAGCCACAGCCCGCCCAGGGCCAGTACGCCCGCCGCCCAGAACGGCAGGCGCCAGCCCCAGGAGGCGAACTGGGCGTCGGTCAGCGTCACCGACAGGGTGAGGGTCATGCCGTTGGCCAGGAGGAAGCCCACCGAGGGGCCGACCTGCGGGAAGCTCGCCCACAGCCCGCGCCGGCCCTCCGGGGCGTGCTCGGCGGTCAGCAGGACCGCGCCGCCCCACTCGCCGCCGAGACCGAGGCCCTGCAGGAAGCGCAGCACGAGCAGCAGGACCGGCGCGGCCAGGCCGATGGAGGCGTACGTGGGCACGAAGCCGACGGCCACCGTGGCCAGGCCCGTGAGCAGCAGCGAGGCCAGCAGCACCGGGCGGCGGCCGTAGCGGTCGCCGATGTGCCCGAAGAGCGCGGAGCCCAGCGGCCGGGCGAGGAAGCCGACCCCGAACGTGCCGAAGGCGGCGAGGGTTCCGGCGAGCGGGGAGAAGGACGGGAAGAACAGCGGGCCGAGGACGAGCGCGGCGGCCGTGCCGTAGACGAAGAAGTCGTAGAACTCGATGGCGGTACCGGCGAGCGCGGCCGACGCCAGCCGCAGCATCGAGGGCCCGGCGGGAGAGGAGGCGGCCGCCGCGGCAGGGGAGGAAGGGGCCGCGGCGGCAGGAGGGGCAGGAGGGGAGGTCGGGGACAGGGACGGGGAGGGATCCTGTTGCATGGTGCAGCAGTTACCCCTCCCCGCGGCCCGGGGCGAGCGTTCGGTCATCTTCGACCGGAACGAGTGCACGGCGCCCCGGAGATGACCGAGACCTACCAGCCGCGCTCGCGCCACTCGGCCAGATGCGGCCGCTCGGCGCCGAGGGTGGTGTCGTTGCCGTGCCCCGGGTAGACCCAGGTCTCGTCGGGCAGCTGCGCGAACAGCTTGCTCTCCACGTCGTCGATGAGGCTGGCGAAGGCCTTCGCGTCGCCCCGGGTGTTGCCGACGCCGCCGGGGAAGAGGCAGTCCCCGGTGAACACGTGCGGGTGCCCGTGCGGGTCGTCGTAGACGAGGGCGATCGAGCCGGGGGTGTGTCCGACCAGGTGGCGGGCGGTCAGCGAGACCCGTCCGACCGTGATCACGTCCCCGTCCGCGACGGGCACGTCCGTCGCGACCGGGATGCCCTCGGCGTCCAGGGCGCCCGCGTAGGTCCGCGCGCCGGTGGCCTCGACCACGGCCTGGAGCGCGCCCCAGTGGTCGCCGTGGCGGTGGGTGGTCACGACGGACGCGATGCCGTCGTCCCCGATCAGGCCCAGCAGCGTCTCCGCCTCGGCGGCCGCGTCGATCAGCAGCTGCTCGCCGGTGGCCCGGCAGCGCAGCAGGTAGGCGTTGTTGTCCATCGGGCCCACGGCGACCTTGGAAATCATCAGGTCCGCGAGTTCATGCACGTCGGCGGGACCGCCGACCTTCACCGCTCCGCTGTACGTCATGTTCCGATCCTAGAGCGGGGGCAGCTCGGGCAGGCCGTCGCCGGCCTCGACGGCGAGGTGGGCGCCCTTGACGCCGCGGCCGGCCAGCCAGCCGAGCAGCTCGTCCTTGGGGCCGCTGAGGGTCACCGGGGTGCCTTCGGTGCCGCCCGTGCGCGCGACCGGCTCGCCGTCGGAGAGCGTGAGGGTGACCGGGGGGACGCCGGGGCGGCCGGACCAGCGGTCGGCGAGGAAGGCGATCTCCCGGTCGGTGAACTCCTCCGGCAGGTCGGAGAGCTCGTAGCCGACGTTCAGGTCGACGTGGTGCAGCTCGATCTCGACGAGGCGGCGGAACGGCACGTTCGAGGCGAGGTCGGTGACGCCGTTGCGCAGCTCGACCGTGCGGGACCAGTCCTGGTCCCGGCCGGTCTCGGCGAGGAAGCCCTCGTGGGTGGCGCGCAGGTCGGCGAGCTGGGCGTCGAGCGGGCGCGGGGCGTCGCGCTCGATGTCCGCGTCGCGGGCCTCGCCGCTCTCGTACATCGGCCGGCCGGCGAGCACGTTGACGAGGGCGTCGGCGTTGCGGGAAAGGTGGGCCAGGACGTGGCCCCGCGACCAGCCGGGAAGCAGTGACTCCTCGGCGAGGGCGGCGTTGTCCAGTTTCGCGACCGCGGTCAGCAGCCGGTCCGTGGCTTCACGTACAGATCGCAGGTCGTGCACATGATCAGTCATGGAGTCGAGCCTAGTGCGCGCGCACCCCGGCCACACGAACGGGTGAAGCAGACGGCGGAGTGCCGTAAATCGAATGCGCGTGCTATACGCTCGGAAGTCCAGCTCCACTCCATTGCAGAGGCGCCCCCCATACCCTGGGACGGGGGCCCGTGCCCCCCGCTCTCTCAAGAAAGGTGCGGACCGGCGTGACCGACCGTCTCATCGTTCGTGGCGCTCGCGAGCACAACCTCAAGAACGTCTCGCTCGACCTGCCCCGCGACTCACTCATCGTCTTCACCGGACTCTCCGGTTCGGGCAAGTCCTCCCTGGCCTTCGACACGATCTTCGCCGAGGGTCAGCGCCGCTACGTCGAGTCGCTCTCGTCGTACGCCCGCCAGTTCCTGGGGCAGATGGACAAGCCCGACGTGGACTTCATCGAGGGCCTCTCCCCGGCCGTCTCGATCGACCAGAAGTCGACCTCGCGCAACCCGCGCTCGACGGTCGGCACCATCACCGAGGTCTACGACTACCTCCGCCTGCTCTTCGCGCGCATCGGCAAGCCCCACTGCCCCGAGTGCCGCCGGCCGATCTCGCGGCAGTCGCCGCAGGCCATCGTCGACAAGGTGCTCGCGCTCCCCGAGGGCAGCCGCTTCCAGGTGCTCTCGCCGCTGGTGCGCGAGCGCAAGGGCGAGTTCGTCGACCTCTTCTCCGACCTCCAGACCAAGGGCTACAGCCGGGCCCGGGTGGACGGGCAGACCATCCAGCTCTCCGAGCCGCCGGTGCTGAAGAAGCAGGAGAAGCACACCATCGAGGTGGTCGTCGACCGCCTCACCGTCAAGGACAGCGCCAAGCGCCGCCTGACCGACTCGGTGGAGACCGCCCTCGGCCTCTCCGGCGGCATGGTCATCCTCGACTTCGTCGACCTCGCCGAGGACGACCCCGAGCGCGAGCGGATGTACTCCGAGCACCTGTACTGCCCGTACGACGACCTCTCCTTCGAGGAGCTGGAGCCGCGCTCCTTCTCCTTCAACTCGCCGTTCGGCGCCTGCCCCGAGTGCACCGGCATCGGTACGCGCATGGAGGTCGACCCGGAGCTGATCGTCCCGGACGAGGAGAAGTCCCTCGACGAGGGCGCGGTCTCGCCGTGGTCGCTCGGCCACACCAAGGACTACTTCCAGCGGCTGATCGGCGCGCTCGCCGAGGAGCTGGGCTTCCGTACGGACATCCCGTGGGCCGGGCTGCCGCAGCGGGCGAGGAAGGCCCTGCTGTACGGGCACCGGACGCAGATCGAGGTCCGCTACCGCAACCGGTACGGGCGCGAGCGGGCCTACACCACGGCCTTCGAGGGCGCCGTGCCGTTCGTCAAGCGCCGGCACGCGGAGTCCGAGAGCGACGCCAGCCGCGAGCGCTTCGAGGGCTACATGCGAGAGGTGCCCTGCCCGACCTGTGAGGGGACCAGGCTCAAGCCGATCGTGCTCGCGGTGACGGTGATGGAGCGGTCCATCGCCGAGGTCGCCGCGATGTCGATCAGCGAGTGCGCCGAGTTCCTCGGGCAGCTGCGGCTCGACGCCCGCGACAAGAAGATCGCCGAGCGGGTGCTCAAGGAGGTCAACGAGCGGCTCCGCTTCCTCGTCGACGTCGGCCTGGACTACCTCTCGCTGAACCGCGCCGCGGGCACCCTGTCCGGCGGCGAGGCCCAGCGCATCCGGCTGGCCACGCAGATCGGCTCCGGCCTGGTCGGCGTGCTGTACGTGCTGGACGAGCCCTCCATCGGCCTGCACCAGCGCGACAACCACCGCCTCATCGAGACGCTCGTGCGGCTGCGCGACATGGGCAACACCCTGATCGTCGTCGAGCACGACGAGGACACCATCAAGGTCGCGGACTGGGTCGTGGACATCGGCCCGGGCGCCGGCGAGCACGGCGGCAAGGTCGTGCACAGCGGCTCGCTGAAGGAGCTGCTGAAGAACGGCCAGTCGATGACCGGGCAGTACCTGTCCGGAAAGAAGTCCATCGCGGTGCCGGAGATGCGCCGTCCCGTCAACGGGGACCGCAAGCTCACGGTCCACGGGGCCAAGGAGAACAACCTCCGCGACATCGACGTCTCCTTCCCGCTGGGCGTGCTGACGGCCGTGACGGGGGTATCCGGCTCGGGCAAGTCGACGCTGGTCAACGACATCCTGTACACGCACCTGGCGCGCGAGCTGAACGGCGCCCGGTCCGTGCCGGGCCGGCACACCCGGGTCGACGGCGACGACCTCGTCGACAAGGTGGTCCACGTCGACCAGTCGCCGATCGGCCGGACCCCCCGGTCCAACCCGGCCACCTACACCGGCGTCTTCGACAACGTCCGCAAGCTCTTCGCGGAGACGATGGAGGCGAAGGTCCGCGGGTACCTGCCCGGCCGCTTCTCCTTCAACGTCAAGGGCGGCCGCTGCGAGAACTGCTCCGGCGACGGCACGATCAAGATCGAGATGAACTTCCTGCCGGACGTCTACGTGCCGTGCGAGGTCTGCCACGGCGACCGGTACAACCGCGAGACGCTGGAGGTCCACTACAAGGGCAAGTCCATCGCGGACGTCCTCAACATGCCGATCGAGGAGGCGCTGGAGTTCTTCGAGGCGGTGCCGACGATCTCCCGGCACCTGAGGACGCTGACCGAGGTCGGCCTGGGCTACGTCCGGCTCGGGCAGTCGGCGCCGACGCTGTCGGGCGGCGAGGCGCAGCGCGTGAAGCTGGCCTCCGAGCTGCAGAAGCGGTCGACGGGCCGGACGGTGTACGTGCTGGACGAGCCGACGACCGGTCTGCACTTCGAGGACATCTCGAAGCTGATCAAGGTCCTGTCGGGGCTGGTGGACAAGGGCAACTCGGTGATCGTCATCGAGCACAACCTCGACGTCATCAAGACCGCGGACTGGGTCATCGACATGGGCCCGGAGGGCGGCTACGGGGGCGGCCTCGTCGTCGCCGAGGGCACGCCCGAGCAGGTCGCGTCGGTGGGCGCGAGCCACACGGGCAAGTTCCTGCGGGACATCCTGGGCGCGGACCGGATCTCGGACGCGGCGGCCCTGGTCCCCGCCCCGGCCCGCAAGGCGACGGCCCGGAAGACCGCCGCCAAGAAGGCGGCCCCGCCGAAGAAGACCACGGCACGGACCCGCAAGGCCTGACGCGCCGGTCCAGCGCCCGCGGCCCCGCCGGCCCGCCCGAGTGGCGGCCCCACCCCCGCGGGAGCCGCCCCCGGGCCGACGGGCCGACGGGCGCCTTCGGCGGGGCCGGCCTCGCTGGGGCTCCGCCCCAGACCCCGCGCCTCGAACGCCGGCGAGGCTGAGAACGCCGCCCCTCGGCTTCGAAGGGGGCGCTGATGTTCCGTTCCGCACCAACGTTCGAAGCCGGGCTCGGAGAATCCAGGCCCCGCCGGCGTTTGAGGCGGGGGGTCTTCCGCCGCCACCTGAGCCGAGGGTCCGGCACATCCAGCCTCGCCGGCGTTTGAGGCGCGGGTCCGGGCGGAGCCCGGTGCCCGGCGGAGCCGGGATCTCTGGGGCGGAGCCGGGTCAGGCGGCCACGCCCACCGCGCGGCGGGCGGTGGCCGGGTCGGTCAGGGACGCCAGCAGGGCGTCCGCGACATCGGCCCGGGAGATCACCCGGCCGCCGGGGACATTCCCCCCGATGACCCGCCGGTAGCCCCCGGTCCGCGGCCGGTTCAGCAGCCGCGGCGGCCGGATCACCGTCCACTGCACCCCGCTCGCCCGAAGCTCCGCCTCCATGACCGCCAGGTCCGCGTACAGATCCCGCAGCGCCCGCCGCAGCAGCGGCAGGAACACCTTCCGGGCCACCACACCGTCACTCGGCACGTCCGGCCCCACCGGCGCCGCACTCACCGCCGCGAGCCGGCTCACCCCCGCCCGCTCCATGGCGGCCAGCACGGCCCGCAGGGCCGGCCCGGTCACCGGGCTCAGCCGCGCCTGCTTGTTGCTCGCGGCGCCCAGCGCAGAGACGACCGCATCCCGGCCGGCCAGCACCGGAACCAGCGCATCCTCGTCCGTCAGGTCGCGCACGACCTCCACCCGGAGCCGCTCGTGGTCCGCCACCCCCAGCCGGGCCGGGTCGCGGACGACCGCCGTGACCTCGTACCCCGCATCGAGCGCCTGCCGCACGACCTCGCGGCCCACCCCACCCGTGGCCCCGAACACCGTCAGCCTCATGGATCCCATCGCCGTCATCGTCGACCTCCGCGTCCATCTCCGGTCTCCGCGTGGGTGAGTACTCACTCACCCCTCTGTCCCTTAGGGTGAGTGAATGCTCACCTCGAAGTCAAGCCGGCCCACCCCCGAGCGGCTCCTCGACGCCGCCGAGAAGCTCATGCGCACCATCGGCCTGGCCAACACCACCACCAAGGCCATCGCCCGCGAGGCCGGCTGCTCGGAGGCCGCGCTCTACAAGTACTACGCCAACAAGGAGGAGTTGTTCGTCCGCGTCCTCATGGAGCGCACCCCCAACGCCGGCCCCCTCATGGCCGAGCTCACCGCCGAGCACCCCCGGCGCCCGGTGCAGGAGGGCCTCACCGCCATCGCCCGGCACGCCGCGCACTTCTACGCCGACGCCATGCCCCTGGCCGCCTCGCTCTTCGCCGAGCCCGCGCTGCTGACCCGCCACCGCGAGGGCGTCCGGCAGATCGGCACCGGCCCGCACGTCGTACGCGACGCCCTCGCCCGCCATCTGCGCCGCGAGCTCGACGCCGGCCGGCTGCGCCCCGACGCCGACCCCGAGGCCGCCGCCGCCCTGCTGCTCGGCGCCTGCTTCCAGCGGGCGTTCTTCCTGCACTTCTCCGGCGAGGACGTGGTCACTCCGGTCGAGGAGTTCGCCCCCGCCGTGGCTCGGACCCTGTGGGCCGCCATCGGCTGAGCTCGGCCGCGTACGGGGGCTCCGCGCCGGTCCGGGTGCAGGTCAGCGCCGCCGCGCGGGCGGCGAAGGCCAGCACCCCCGGCCAGTCGACCTCCCCGTCCGGCGCCCGGTCCGGGCCCGCGAGGCGGTGCAGCAGCGCCGCGTTGACGGTGTCGCCCGCCCCGATCGTGTCCGCCACGGCCACCGCCGGCGCGGGCACCGCGTACTCGGCGTACCCGGCGCCCTCCCGAGTCCGTACCGTCAGCCCCGCCGCGCCCCGGGTGAGGACCACCGCCGACGGCCCCGCCGCCAGCCAGTCGTCCACCCGGCCGCCGAGCCAGCCGGCGTCCTCCTCGGACAGCTTCAGCACCGACACCGAGGGCAGCCAGCCCAGGAAGCGGGCCCGGTACGCCGCCGCATCGGCGATCAGCGCCGGGCGGATGTTGGGGTCCAGCAGGGTCAGCAGCCCACGCGCGGACTCCCGGCGCAGCAGGGCCTCGTACGCGCTGGCGCCCGGCTCCAGCGCCAGCGAGCAGGTGCCCAGCGCCAGCGCCCGGGCGCGGGGCGGCAGCGCCTCGGGCAGGGCGAACAGCCGGTCCGCCGTGCCCTCCACGTAGAAGCCGTACGCCGCCGAGCCGTCCGGGCCCAGCGAGGCCACGGCCAGCGTGGTCGGCTCCGGGCCCCGCTGCACCAGGGACACGTCCACCCCGGCCGCCCGCAGCCCGGCCAGCAGGCTCTCGCCGAAGCCGTCCGCCGAGACGCGGGAGCAGAAGGCCACCTCGGCGCCGAGGCGGCCCAGCGCCAGCGCGGTGTTGTACGGTCCTCCGCCCGGCCGCGGCAGCAGCGCACCCGGCGGCTGCGCCACGGGCACCAGGTCGATCAGGGCTTCTCCGCCGACGACGATCACGCGGGGGAAGGTATCCCATCGGGCCCCGGTATCGTCGGGCGGGCCCGGCGCCCGCCGGGCCCGCGCACCCCGCCGTGCGCCATCACGCGTCCCGCACCGTCACGCCAGGAGAAGCCGCATGTCCGCGTCGCAGTCCGCCGCCCGCCGTACCGTGCTCAAGGGTGCCGCCGCGATCGTCGGAGCCGCCGGGGCGGGGGCGGCGCTCACCGCCTGCTCCGCCGAGACCGCCGGCGGCGTCGGCGGTCCCGCGGTGCCGGCCGAGCCGGTGGAGCTGGGGGCGGCGGCCGAGGTCCCGGTCGGCGGGGCGAAGCTGTACCGGGAGAAGAAGCTGGTCGTCAGCTGCCCGGCGGAGGGCCAGTACAAGGCGTTCAGCGCGCAGTGCACGCACGCCGGCTGCGTCCTGGACAAGATCGTCGAGGGTGAGGGCAACTGCCCCTGCCACGGCAGCCGCTTCGACGTGACGACCGGCAAGGTGCTGCGCGGGCCGGCCGCCGAGCCGCTGCCGGCGGTGCCGGTCAAGGCCGAGGGCGGCAAGCTGATCGCCGGCTGAGCCGGCTGCCCCTTGGCTCCGCCGGGCCAGGGCTCCGTCCGATCCGCCCGCGCGCCTCAATCGCCGGCGGGGCCGGGTTGGCTGGACCCCCGGCTTGGGTGGTCGCGGGCTTCGGCCTTTTGAGGCGTCCGGGGGGTTGGCTCGGTCTGCCGCTTGCGGAGCGGGTGTGGGGGCATTTCAGCCTCGCCGGCGATTGAGGCGCGGGGGGTGGGGCAGCGCCCCAGGAACCGGCTTCGCCGGATACGTAGCGGCCCGGGGCTATGCCCAGTCCCAGGCGATGCCGAGGATGCCGCGTCGGACCCCCGGTTCCACCAGGTGCACCGCCCGGTGCCGCCCGCTCGGGGTCAGGTCCGCCAGGCCGCTGCGCGGCGCCCCCGGGCCGGACCTGCTGAAGCGCCGGCAGCGCACCGGCAACGCCGCCTCGTCGAACCGGACCTGCAGGACGTACTGGCCGCCGGTGTAGCTGAACCCGCGGACGTACTCGGTGCAGCGCGCGCCGGTGCCGTCCTCGAAGCCGTAGCCGAAGACGTACGTCTCCCCGGCCCGCAACCGCGTGTCGAACAGCAGCTCCGCCACCAGCACCTCGGCCTCCCGGTGCCACCGGACGCGGCCCGTGCGGCAGTTCTCCACCGCCCGGACGCGGACCCGGGCCGGGTCGCAGCCCGGATCGCCGTGGTGGACGGCCAGGTAGCGGTCCACCCCGTCGCGGTGGGCCCGTACGACGTGCTGCGACTCGCGCCCCAGCAGTTCCCCGCCCGCCCCGATCCGGACCCGCTCGTGGTGGCCCACCGTGTGCAGGCCGCCGTCGGCGGGCAGCTCCATGCCGGCCAGCAGCCCTTCCACGGCCGCGCCGACGCTGATCAGGGCCCGGTAGGAGCGGGCCGGCGGGCGCCCCGCCCCGTCCCCGGCGGCCCCGGGCGGCGCGGCCAGCAGCCGCAGCAGGGTGCCCTGGGGCAGCTCCAGGATCTGCTCCAGGGCGCGCACCGCCCGCAGCGACTCGGGGCGGCGCGGCCGGCGGGCGCCCTGCTGCCAGTAGCTGAGGCTCGTCACGCCGATCCGGATGCCGCGGGCGGCGAGCCGGTGCTGCACGCGGTGCAGGGGCAGGCCGCTGGCGGCGAGCGCGGCGCGCAGCGCCAGGTGGAAGGGGCCGGATTGCAGCACGCCGGGGAGCTCTTGCGCGCTGTTGCCGGTTGGCGGCATGGCGGCTCCCTCCTGTGAACATTCACGCGCGGTGGGGCGGGGGAGTTCGCGGGTGGCACCCGGGGTCCGGGTGGGTCCAGGTGAAGGGACGGCGGCCGTTCACACCGAGATCCCGCCATTCACACTGCGATGTCACCGCGTATTGAAGCGTGTTGACCTGCTCGCGACAACACCCTGATGCTCCTCCACAGCGTCCGGACGCGCTCCTCCGATCCCCACATCCCCACGGGAGGAACGCGATGCGCAACCGAAACCGGCGGCTTCCGCTGGCCGCCGTCGTGATCGCCGTGCTCTTCGCTCTGCCCACCGGCACCGCAACCGCCGCGGATGCCGGTACCCCTGCCCCTGCCCCTGCCGCAGCTGCACCTGCCCCTGCCCCTGCTCCTGGCACCGCTGTCACCGCCGACAGCGCTGCTCTGGCGTACAAGCGGCTGGACATCACCATGCAGGCCCAGCAGAAGACCAACTGGTGCTGGGCCGCCAGTGGCAACACCATCGCCACCTGGTTCGGCCGCACCTACACCCAGAACCAGTTCTGCAACGCCGCCTTCAACCGGCCGCAGGGCTACGACTGCCCCAACAACCAGGCCACGCTCGGCAACGTCCAGACCGCCCTGGACTGGGCCGGCATCAACTCCGGCTCGTACGTGAACGGCTGGCTGCGGTACTCCACCGTCCAGACCGAGATCAACGCCGACCGGCCGATCGAGACGCGGATCCAGTGGTCCAACGGCGGGGGCCACATGCACGTCATCTACGGCTACGACACCTCCGGCAGCTGGGTGTACTGGGGCGACCCCTGGCCCTCCAGCGACCGCTACAACTGGGCCTCGCACGCCTGGTACGTGGACAACAGCACCTTCTCCTGGACCCACTCGCTCTACCGGATCGGGGCGTGACGCCGTGACCGCCATGACGAAGCGTTGCGCTGCCGCCGCCGGTGCGGTGTTCCTCGCGGCGACCGCCGCCGTGCTCGTGCCGGCCCCGTCGGCCGGGGCGGCGCCCGTGCCGCAGCCGGCGGCCGCGACCGCCGAGGTGAGGGCCGCCGCGGCGCGGGCGGCCGGCGCGCCCGAGACCCTGGCCACCGTCTCCCGGTTCTTCGCCCGTGAGGGCAAGGTCAGCGCGGCCGGCGCGCAGCCGCGGATCGAGGGCGAGGCCGTCCCCGTCAACCACCTCTCGCCCGACTTCGTCGCGGGCAAGCCGGGGGCGGACGTGGCGCGGCTGGAGTTCCTCGCCAGCAAGGCCGTCTCCTCCGACGGGCAGGTGGCCGCGCTGTGGACCGCCCGGACCGAGGCGGGCTGGCAGGTGGTGAACATCGCCACCGGCGACGACGAGTTCCGCTACGCCCAGCTCGGTGCGGCGAAGCTGCCGGGGGGTGTGGTGTTCCGGGAACCGCAGATCGACGCGTGGTACGTCGCCGGGGGCGGCCGGGTGCTGCCGCTGGACGAGGACGCGGTGCGGGCGGTGGGTGAGCGGGGGACCAGTCTGGGCGGGTACCGGGTGCGGGTGGTTGCCGCGTACGGGGACAAGCTGGCGGGGTCGGCGTATGCGGAGGCGGGGCGGGCCGGCGGGTACGCCGACGCGCCGCGGGTCGCGGGCGCCGCCTTCCCGGCCGGCGCCGGCGCCGCCGGTGTGGCCGCGCTGGCCCTGGCCGCCGCCTTCTCGGTGCGCCGCAGCCGCCGGCGCCGCCCGGCCTGACCCCGCGCCGGCCTCCCAGGCCCCCCTGGGAGGCCGGCCCCACCGCCTGCGCGCCACGCCTGACCCCTCGCGCAGTTCCCCGCCCCTGAGCGGTGCCGCTGTGCTCCGCCCGCCTGCGGGCCGTGGCTGGCTGCTCGCGCAGTTCCCCGCGCCCCTGGGGGGCCACCGTGCTTCGCCGTCTGCGGGCCGCGGCTGGTTACCCGCGCAGTTCCCCGCGCCCCTTGAGGGGGGCCGCTGTGCTCCGCCCGCCTGCGGGCCGTGGCTGGCTGCTCGCGCAGTTCACCCCGCGCCCCCGAGGGGCCCACCTCCAGTCCGTCGCCCGCGGGTCGTGGGTGGCTGCTCGCGCAGTTCCCCGCGCCCCTGGGGGGCCACCGTGCTTCGCCGTCTGCGGGCCGCGGCTGGCTACCCGCGCAGTTCCCCGCGCCCCTTGAGGGGGGCCGCTGTGCTCCGCCCGCCTGCGGACCGTGGCTGGCTGCTCGCGCAGTTCACCCCGCGCCCCTGGGGGGCCCACCTCCAGTCCGTCGCCCGCGGGTCGTGGGTGGCTGCTCGCGCAGTTCCCCGCGCCCCTGGGGGGCACCGTGCTTCGCTGTCTGCGGGCCGGGGCTGGTTATCCGCGCAGTTCCCCGCGGCCCTGGGGGTGCTCGCGCGCCTTGAGGGGGCGCAAGGGTGACATTGCTGCAGGCAGCGGACCGCAGTGGCGCCCCAGGGGCGCGAGGAACTGCGCGACCAGCCCACGTGGCCCGCACGCAAGGGACCGGAGGAGCACCCCCCAGGGGCGCGGGGAACTGCGCGATCGGCCACGCACGGTCTGCGGGCGGCGGACTGGAGGTGGGCCCCTCGGGGGCGCGGGGAACTGCGCGATCAGCCACCCGCGGGCCGCGGGCGCGGCGGACCGGAGGAGCCCCCCTCATGAGCGGGGGCGGTCCCCGCGGGCCGCGGGCAGGCGGAGGGCGGCGGCTCAGGCACCTCGGGGGGCTCCCCCGGGGCTCAGGGCCGCAGGCGGGTGGGCGCGGGCCGCGGGGGTTCGTTGTCGGTCGGCGACAGTAGGGTGGGCGGCATGGCCGACCCTTCCAGCTACCGCCCCCAGCCGGGGCAGATCCCCGACTCCCCGGGGGTCTACCGCTTCCGCGACGAGCACCGCCGGGTGATCTACGTCGGGAAGGCCAAGAGCCTGCGCCAGCGCCTGGCCAACTACTTCCAGGACATAGCCGGCCTGCACCCCCGGACCGCCACCATGGTGACCACCGCGGCCTCCGTCGAGTGGACGGTGGTGTCCACCGAGGTCGAGGCGCTGCAGCTGGAGTACTCCTGGATCAAGGAGTACGACCCCCGGTTCAACGTGAAGTACCGGGACGACAAGAGCTATCCGTCCCTGGCCGTGACGCTGAACGAGCAGTACCCCCGCGTCCAGGTCATGCGCGGGCCCAAGAAGAAGGGCGTGCGGTACTTCGGGCCGTACGCCCACGCCTGGGCCATCCGGGAGACCGTGGACCTGATGCTGCGCGTGTTCCCGGTGCGGACCTGCTCCGCCGGGGTGTTCAAGCGGTCCGCGCAGATCGGCCGCCCCTGCCTGCTCGGCTACATCGGCAAGTGCTCCGCACCCTGCGTCGGCCGCGTCACCCCCGAGGAGCACCGCGAACTCGCCGAGGACTTCTGCGACTTCATGGCCGGCCGGACGGGCGCGTACCTCTCCCGCCTGGAGCGGCAGATGCACGACGCCGCCGAGGAGATGGAGTACGAGAAGGCCGCCCGGCTGCGCGACGACATAGGGGCCCTGCGCCGGGCCATGGAGAAGAACGCGGTCGTGCTGGCCGACGCCACGGACGCGGACCTGATCGCCGTCGCCGAGGACGAGCTGGAAGCCGCGGTGCAGATCTTCCACGTCCGCGGCGGCCGGGTCCGCGGCCAGCGCGGCTGGGTCACCGACAAGGTGGAGGCCGTCGACACGGCCGGGCTCGTCGAGCACGCCCTCCAGCAGCTGTACGGGGAGGAGACCGGCGAGTCCGTGCCCAAGGAGGTGCTGGTCCCGGTGGTGCCGGAGGACGCGGCCGCCCTCGGCCAGTGGCTCGCCGGGCGGCGCGGCTCCCAGGTGAGCCTGCGCGTACCGCAGCGCGGGGACAAGAAGGCGCTGATGGAGACCGTCCACCGCAACGCCCAGCAGTCCCTCGCCCTGCACAAGACCAAGCGGGCCGCCGACCTCACCACCCGCTCCCGGGCCCTGGAGGAGATCGCCGAGGCCCTGGACCTCGACAGCGCGCCGCTGCGCATCGAGTGCTTCGACATCTCCCACCTCCAAGGCGAGGACGTCGTGGCCTCGATGGTCGTCTTCGAGGACGGGCTCGCCCGCAAGAGTGAGTACCGGCGCTTCCAGATCAAGTCCTTCCAGGGCCAGGACGACGTCCGCTCCATGCACGAGGTGGTCTCCCGGCGCTTCCGCCGCTATCTGCAGGAGAAGCTGAAGACGGGGGAGTGGGAGCCCCAGGCCGCCGACCGGGATGCCTCCGGTGAGGTTCCCGCCGACGTGGCCGCCGACGACGGGCGGCCCAAGCGGTTCGCGTACCCGCCGCAGCTCGTCGTGGTCGACGGCGGGCAGCCGCAGGTGGCGGCCGCGCAGCGGGCCCTGCAGGAGCTCGGCATCGACGACGTGGCCGTGTGCGGCCTGGCCAAGCGGCTGGAGGAGGTCTGGCTGCCCGGTGAGGACGACCCGGTCGTGCTGCCCCGCACCAGCGAGGGCCTCTACCTGCTCCAGCGGGTCCGGGACGAGGCCCACCGGTTCGCCATCCAGTACCAGCGCAACAAGCGCGGCAAGCGGCTCAAGGCCGGCCCGCTGGACGAGGTGCCCGGGCTCGGCGAGAGCCGCAAGCAGGCCCTGGTCAAACACTTCGGTTCGGTGAAGAAGCTGAGACAGGCGACAATCGACCAGATCTGCGAGGTCCCGGGCATAGGACGCAAGACGGCCGAGACCGTGGCCGCGGCCCTCGCCCAGGCGGCCCCCGCCGCTCCTGCCGTCAACACGGCGACAGGGGAGATCATTGAGGATGAGACCCCCGCACCCGCGGGGACGTCGTCCGAACGGGGGACCGCGCCATGACCGAGCACGAGACCGAGTACGACCGAGACGGAGCACAGGTGAGTACGGGCACGACACTGGAGCCCGGCGAGAGCGCCGAGGCCGCCATCCCCGAGCTGGTGATCATCTCCGGTATGTCCGGGGCCGGCCGCAGCACGGCGGCCAAGTGTCTGGAGGACCTCGGCTGGTTCGTCGTCGACAACCTCCCGCCCGCGCTGATCCCCACCATGGTGGAGCTCGGCGCCCGCTCGCAGGGCAACGTGGCCCGCATCGCCGTCGTCGTCGACGTCCGCGGCCGCCAGTTCTTCGACGCCCTGCGCGAGTCCCTCGCCGACTTGGAGCTGCGCGGCGTCACGCGGCGCATCGTGTTCCTGGAGTCCTCCGACGACGCGCTGGTCCGCCGCTTCGAATCGGTGCGCCGCCCGCACCCCCTCCAGGGCGACGGCCGCATCGTCGACGGCATTGCCGCCGAGCGGGACCTGCTGCGCGAGCTGCGCGGCGACGCCGACCTGGTCATCGACACCTCCAGCCTGAACGTGCACGAGCTGCGCGCCAAGATGGACGCCCAGTTCGCGGGCGACGAGGAGCCCGAGCTGCGGGCCACCGTCATGTCCTTCGGCTACAAGTACGGCCTGCCCGTCGACGCCGACCTCGTCGTCGACTGCCGCTTCATCCCGAACCCGCACTGGGTCCCGGAGCTGCGCCCCTTCACCGGCCTGAACCCGGAGGTGTCGGGGTACGTCTTCAGCCAGCCCGGTGCCAAGGAGTTCCTGGACCGCTACACGGAGCTGCTCCAGCTCATCGCCACCGGCTACCGCCGCGAGGGCAAGCGGTACGTGACCATCGCCGTCGGCTGCACCGGCGGCAAGCACCGCAGCGTCGCCATGTCCGAGAAGCTCGCCGCCCGCCTCGCCTCCGAAGGGGTCGAGACCGTCGTGGTCCACCGGGACATGGGGCGCGAGTGACCGGACGTACCCTGCGGCTGCGCCGCCTGCGCCGCCTCACCTCGGGGCGGGCCGCGGACGGCGCGGAACGCACCGGGCGGCGCCGCGGAGCCGCCCCCCAGGCGGCCGCGCCCAAGGTCGTCGCGCTCGGCGGCGGCATGGGGCTGTCGGCCTCCCTGGCGGCCCTGCGCCGGATCACCGGCGAGCTCACCGCCGTGGTCACCGTCGCCGACGACGGCGGCTCCAGCGGCCGGCTGCGCGAGGAGCTCGGCGTGCTCCCGCCCGGCGACCTGCGCAAGGCGCTGGCCGCGCTGTGCGGCGACGACGACTGGGGCCAGACCTGGGCCCGCGTCATCCAGCACCGCTTCCAGTCGGCGGGCGCCCTGCACGAGCACGCGGTGGGCAACCTGCTGATCGTGGCCCTGTGGGAGCAGCTCGGCGACCCGGTCCAGGCCCTGGACCTGGTCGGCAGGCTCCTCGGCGCGCAGGGCCGGGTGCTGCCGATGTCGGCGGTGCCGCTGGAGCTGCAGGCGCTGGTGCGCGGCCACGACCCGGCGCGCCCGGCGGAGGTGGACACCGTCCGGGGGCAGGCCACCGTGGCCACCACCCCCGGCGAGGTGCTGTCCGTGCACGTCGTGCCGGGCGATCCGCCGGCGGTGCCGGAGGCGGTCGCCGCGGTCCTGGACGCCGACTGGGTGGTGCTCGGTCCCGGGTCCTGGTTCTCCTCGGTGATCCCACACCTGCTGGTGCCGGAACTGCTCGACGCGCTGATGGAGACCAAGGCCCGGCGGGTCCTGTCGTTGAACCTGGCCCCGCAGCCCGGTGAAACAGAGGGCTTCTCTCCGCAGCGTCATTTGGAGGTTTTGGCCCGACACGCCCCTAAACTCGCCCTGGACGTGGTGCTGGCCGACCAGGCCGCCGTGCCCGACCGCGAGTCCCTCGCCGATGCCGCCCAGCGCTTCGGCGCCGCGGTCGAGCTGGCGCCGGTGGCCAGGGAAGACGGCTCCCCCAAGCACGACCCGGAGCTGCTCGCCGCCGCGTACGACCGTATTTTTCGGATGCATGGAAGGATCGGCCCATGGCGATGACGCCAGCGGTGAAGGATGAGATCTCCCGGCTCCCCGTCACCCGGACCTGCTGCAGGAAGGCGGAGGTCTCGGCGATCCTTCGGTTCGCGGGCGGTCTGCACCTGGTGAGCGGCCGGATCGTCATCGAGGCGGAGCTGGACACCGGGATCGCGGCGCGGCGCCTGCGCAAGGACATCCTGGAGATTTTCGGACACTCCTCGGACCTGGTGGTCATGGCGCCCGGCGGGCTGCGCCGCGGCAGCCGCTACGTCGTCCGGGTCGTGGCCGGAGGCGACCAGCTGGCGCGCCAGACGGGCCTCGTGGACGGCCGCGGCCGCCCCATCCGGGGTCTTCCCCCGCAGGTGGTCTCCGGGGCCACCTGTGACGCCGAGGCGGCCTGGCGCGGCGCCTTCCTGGCCCACGGCTCGCTCACCGAGCCGGGCCGGTCCTCCTCCCTGGAGGTCACCTGCCCCGGCCCGGAGGCCGCCCTGGCCCTGGTGGGCGCCGCCCGTCGGCTCTCCATCGCCGCCAAGGCGCGCGAGGTGCGCGGCGTGGACCGTGTCGTGGTCCGCGACGGCGATGCGATCGGCGCCCTGCTGACCCGGCTCGGCGCCCACGAGTCGGTGCTGGCGTGGGAGGAGCGGCGGATGCGGCGCGAGGTGCGCGCCACCGCCAACCGCCTGGCCAACTTCGACGACGCGAACCTGCGCCGCTCGGCCCGGGCAGCCGTGGCCGCGGGGGCCCGGGTCCAGCGCGCCCTGGAGATCCTGGGCGAGGAGGTGCCCGAGCACCTGGCCGCCGCGGGCCGGCTGCGCATGGAGCACAAGCAGGCCTCCCTGGAGGAGCTGGGCGCCCTGGCCGACCCGCCGCTGACCAAGGACGCGGTCGCCGGCCGGATCCGGCGCCTGCTGGCGATGGCCGACAAGCGGGCCCAGGACCTCGGGATCCCGGGCACGGAGTCGAACCTCAGCGAGGAGATGGCTGACAACATGGCCGGATGACGGCCGGGTGAGGGCCGGCACCGGCCGGCCGGCGCCACCGTACGCCGCACAGGGGGGCCCGCACGGCGCAGCACCGCACTGCGTGCGGGCCCCCTTCCCGTTGCCGGCGCCGTCGGCGACCGGTTCCCGGTACCGCCCCATTGACATGGGCACGCGGCGATCGTGAGCCTGTCGTGCGAACGCTTTCGTGGCAGTCGACGCCCAGGGGGGCACATGAGGCACCGCGCGAGACTGATCCTCGCCGCCACTGCACTGCTCATCGGAACCACTGCCGCCGCCCTTCCGGCGACGGCCCAGGCCCGCCCCGCGGAAGGCGCCGCATCCGGCGCCGACACCGACGAGGTACGGGTCTACGACGCGGAGATCACCAGGGAACAGGTCCCGCTCGTCCTCGCCGCCGGCCAGGACGCCCACGAACTGACCGAGCGCGCCCCGCAGAACGGCACCGCCAAGGTCGAGCTGATCCTCACCGGCGCCCAGGCGGACGGGCTCGCCGCCCGCGGCGTGAAACTCGCCGAGCGGCAGGTCCGCCAGGGGGCCCGGGCCCAGGCGCCCGGTGACGGGGTGTTCCGCCCGTACAGCGGCAAGGGGGGCCTGCAGGAGGAGATCCTCAAGACCGCCCAGGACCACCCGGGGCTGGCCAAGGTCGTCTCCATCGGCAAGACGGTCCAGGGCAAGGACATCCTCGCGCTGAAGGTCACCAAGAACGCCCGCACCACCCGCGACGGCGGGAAGCCGGCCGTGCTGTACATGTCCAACCAGCACGCCCGTGAGTGGATCACCCCGGAGATGACCCGGCGGCTGATGCACCACACCCTGGACAACTACGGCAAGGACCCGCGGATCACCGGCCTGGTGGACTCCACCGAGCTGTGGTTCCTGCTCTCCGCCAACCCCGACGGCTACGACTACACGCACGCCGCGGACGGCAACCGGCTGTGGCGCAAGAACCTGCGCGACAACAACGGCGACGGCAAGATCACCTCCGGCGACGGCGTCGACCTCAACCGCAACTTCGCCTACAAGTGGGGCTACGACGACGAGGGTTCCTCGCCGAACCAGTCGAGCGAGACCTACCGCGGCCCCGCGGCCTCCTCCGAGCCCGAGACCGTCGCCCTCGACCGCTTCGAGAAGCGCATCGGCTTCCGGTACGCCGTCAACTACCACTCCGCGGCGGAGCTGCTGCTCTACGGCGTGGGCTGGCAGGTGGCCACCCCCACCCCGGACGACGTCGCCTACAAGGCGCTCGCCGGCACCCCGGAGAACCCGGCCGTCCCCGGCTACCACCCGCAGGTCTCCTCCGAGCTGTACACCACGAACGGCGAGGCGGACGGCCACGCGTCCAACGTCAACGGCATCATGATGTTCACGCCGGAGATGACGACCTGCCAGACGGCCTCCGCCAGCGACCCGAACGACCGGTGGAAGCCCGAGGACTGCCGCTCCGGCTTCAACTTCCCGGACGACGAGAAGCTGATCCAGGCCGAGTTCGCCAAGAACGTGCCCTTCGCGCTCGCCGTCGGCGAGAGCGCCGCGCACCCGGACCGGCCGGCCTCCCCGGTGGGCCTGAAGGCCGCCGACTTCACCGTCGACCCCTTCACCACCTCGTACGCGGCCAAGGGCGAGGACCAGACGGTCTCCGTCACGGCCCGCAAGGCGCTGAAGGACAAGCAGCTCAAGTTCCGCATCAACGGCGGCCGCACCCACGACGACGGCCTGAAGCCCTGGAAGGGCGGCTCCGTCTACGGCGGCGACGACAACAACTGGTTCGACGAGTACCGCGCGAAGGTGGACGGCGCCCGCCCCGGCGACCGCGTCGAGGTCTGGTTCACCGGCCGCGACGGCGCCGGCAAGGAGGTCTCCAGCGAGCACTTCACGTACACGGTCGCCCAGCGGCCCCGCGCCGACGTCCTCGTGATCGCCGAGGAGGGCGCACAGGCCAAGCACGCGCAGGAGTACGTCGACGCCCTGCGCGCCAACGGCAAGTCCGCCGCCGTCTGGGACGTCGCCGTCCAGGGCGCCCCGCACCACCTCGGCGTGCTCTCCCACTTCCGTACCGCCGTCCACTCCACCGGAGCCGTCACCCCCGGCGGCCCGACCCAGCTCGCCCTGCGCGACTTCCTCAACGAGGGCGGCAAGCTGATCGAGGCCGGTGAGCTCGCCGGAGGCAACGCCCAGGTCGGGCCCGCCGTGACCGACGACTTCAGCCAGTACTGGCTCGGCGCCTACGCCCGCACCACCGCCCGCGGCGCCACCGGCTTCACCGGCACCGGCGCCCTGGCGGGGTCCGGCGGCGCCCTGCGCGGTGCGGAGGGCAACCCGCTCGACGCCCCCGGGTCCTTCGCACTGACCTCCGAGGCCCTTCCCCCGGCGCAGTTCCCCCAGTTCAAGAGCGCGCAGGGCGGTTCGTACGCCGGGGTCGTCAACCCGTACGCCCCCTACGCCGGCGCCGGCATGGCCGCGGCCCTGCACGCGGACGACGACTACAAGCGCCTGACCCGCACCCTCGACCTGAGCAAGGTCACCGCGGCCGACCGGCCCCAGCTGAAGATGGCCCTCAACTGGAACACCGAGCAGGGCTACGACCACGCCGTCCTGGAGGCCCGCACCGCCGGCGCCGACGACTGGACCACCCTCCCCGAGGCGGGCGGCCTGAGCAGCACGGCCGTCCCGGCGGAGTGCGAGGCAGGGTTCTTCGTCAACGGCCACCCGTTCCTGCGCCACTACCTGACGGTCGGCAGCGGCAGCTGCTCCGCGCAGGGCACCAGCGGCACGTGGAACAGCTTCACCGGCTCCTCCGAGGGCTGGAAGCAGGTCTCCTTCGACCTGAGCGCGTACGCGGGCCGCACCGTCGAGGTCTCCCTGGCGTACGTCACGGACGGCGGCGCGGGCGGCCGCGGCGTCTTCGCGGACGAGGCGCGCCTGTCGGTCGGCGGAGCGGACCAGGCAGTCGAGGGTTTCGAGACCTCGCTGGGGGCCTGGACCGCGCAGCCCGCGCCGGCCGGGAGCCCCGAGACCCCGGGCGACTGGGCCCGCTCCGGAGAGCTGTTCAAGTCCTACGCGTCGGTCACCACGCGTAACACGGTCCTGCTCGGCTTCGGCCTGGAACACCTGGCGACCGCGAAGGACCGCACCCTACTCGTCGGTAAGGCGCTGCGCGCGCTGAACCGCTGATCAGAGGCCCCGCAGCCGCTCACCCGGAGTGACGGGGACCCGAGTCCCGCACCGGCCCCGCCGGTGCGGGACCCGGGGTGTGTCCGGTCCGGACGATGTCACTCACGAGCTCACGGAGAGGTAGGGTCGTAAGCGGTCGGGGACATCCCATTTACAGCTCGCCGGCGCACAGACCGGCGCACCAACGAGGAGATCGGTTCGTGACGATCCGCGTAGGAATCAACGGTTTTGGCCGTATTGGCCGCAACTACTTCCGAGCTCTCCTGGAGCAGGGGGCGGACATCGAGGTCGTCGGTGTCAACGACCTGACGGACAACGCCACCCTGGTGCACCTGCTGAAGTACGACAGCATCCTCGGCCGCCTCAAGCAGGAGGTCACGCACACCGAGGACACCATCACGGTCGGCGGCAACACCTTCAAGACCTTCGCCGAGCGCGACCCCGCCAACCTCCCCTGGGGTGAGCTGGGCGCCGACATCGTCATCGAGTCGACCGGCATCTTCACGAAGAAGGCCGACGCCGCCAAGCACATCGCGGCCGGCGCGAAGAAGGTCCTCATCTCGGCCCCGGCCAAGGACGAGGACATCACCATCGTGATGGGCGTCAACCAGGACAAGTACGACGCGGCCAACCACCACGTCATCTCCAACGCCTCCTGCACCACCAACTGCGTGGCGCCGATGGCCAAGGTCCTCGACGAGAACTTCGGCATCGTCAAGGGCATGATGACCACGGTCCACGCGTACACGAACGACCAGCGCATCCTGGACTTCCCGCACTCGGACCTGCGCCGCGCCCGCGCCGCCGCCGAGAACATCATCCCGACCTCGACCGGTGCCGCCAAGGCCACCGCCCTGGTCCTCCCGCAGCTCAAGGGCAAGCTGGACGGCATCGCCATGCGCGTCCCGGTCCCGACCGGCTCGGTCACCGACCTGGTCCTGGAGCTCGACCGCGAGGTCACCAAGGACGAGATCAACGCCGCCTTCCAGAAGGCCTCCGAGGGCCAGCTCAAGGGCATCCTCGACTACACCGAGGACGCGATCGTCTCCTCCGACATCGTGAACTGGCCGGCCTCCTGCACCTTCGACTCCTCGCTGACGATGGTCCAGGGCAAGCAGGTCAAGGTCGTCGGCTGGTACGACAACGAGTGGGGCTACTCCAACCGCCTCGTCGACCTCACGGTCTTCGTCGGCGGCCGGCTCTGATCAGCAGGGCAGACACCACGATGTGAAGCACAGGGTCCGGGCAGCGCAACGACGCGCCGCACGGACCCTGTAGCTTTCCTGTCGTTCTTCGCCCCGACATGGGCGCCAAAGGAGTCAGAAACACATGAAGACGATCGACGAACTTCTCGCCGAGGGCGTCGCCGGCAAGCGGGTCTTCGTCCGCGCCGACCTCAACGTGCCGCTCGCCGACGGCAAGATCACCGACGACGGCCGCATCCGCGCCGTCCAGCCGACCATCGCGAAGCTCGCCGAGGCCGGCGCCCGCGTGGTCGTCGCCTCGCACCTGGGCCGCCCCAAGGGCGAGCCCGACCCGGCCTTCTCCCTCGCCCCCGCCGCCGCGCGGCTCGGCGAACTGCTGGGCACCGAGGTCGCGTTCGCGACGGACACCGTCGGCTCCTCCGCCAAGGAGACCGTCGCCGCCCTCGCCGACGGCCGGGTCGCCGTCCTGGAGAACCTCCGCTTCAACGCCGGCGAGACCTCCAAGGACGACGCCGAGCGCGGCGCCTTCGCCGACCGGCTCGCCGAGCTCGCCGACCTCTACGTCGGCGACGGCTTCGGCGCCGTCCACCGCAAGCACGCCTCGGTCTTCGACCTGCCCGCGCGCCTCCCGCACGTGGCCGGCTACCTGATCGCCACCGAGGTCGGCGTCCTGAAGCAGCTGACCGCCGAGGTCAAGCGGCCCTACGTCGTCGTCCTCGGCGGCGCCAAGGTCTCCGACAAGCTCGCCGTCATCGACGAGCTCCTCGGCAAGGCCGACCGCCTCCTGATCGGCGGCGGCATGGCCTACACCTTCCTCTACGCCAAGGGCTACGAGGTCGGCATCTCCCTGCTCCAGAAGGACCAGGTGGAGAAGGTCAAGGAGTACATGGCCCGCGCCGAGGCCAGCGGTGTCGAGCTGGTGCTCCCGGTCGACATCCTCGCCTCCGCGGACTTCCCCGACCTCAAGGGCAAGACCCCGGCCGAGTACACCATCGTCGACGCGGACAAGATCCCCGCCGACAAGGAGGGCCTCGACATCGGCCCGAAGACCCGTGAGCTGTACGCGTCGAAGATCGCGGACGCGGAGACCGTCTTCTGGAACGGCCCGGTCGGCGTCTTCGAGCACCCCGACTACGCCGACGGCACCCGCGCCATCGCGCAGGCCCTCGTCGACTCGGACGCGTTCACCGTCGTCGGCGGCGGCGACAGCGCCGCCGCGGTCCGCATCCTGGGCTTCGACGAGAACGCCTTCGGCCACATTTCCACCGGTGGTGGCGCCAGCCTCGAATACCTCGAGGGCAAGACGCTCCCCGGCCTCGCCGCCCTGGAGGGCTGAACCCGCATGACCACCCGTACCCCGCTCATGGCGGGCAACTGGAAGATGAACCTCAACCACCTCGAGGCCATCGCGCACGTCCAGAAGCTCGCCTTCGCGCTCAACGACAAGGACTACGACGCGGTCGAGGTCGCGGTCCTGCCGCCCTTCACCGACCTGCGTTCCGTGCAGACCCTGGTCGACGGCGACAAGCTGAAGATCAAGTACGGCGCCCAGGACCTCTCGGCGCAGGACTCCGGTGCGTACACCGGTGAGATCTCCGGCGCGATGCTGTCCAAGCTGAAGTGCACGTACGTGGCCGTCGGCCACAGCGAGCGCCGCCAGTACCACGGCGAGTCCGACGAGCTCTGCAACGCCAAGGTCAAGGCCGCCTACCGGCACGGGATCACCCCGATCCTCTGCGTCGGCGAGGGCCTGGACGTCCGCAAGGCCGGCGAGCAGGTCCCCCACACCCTCGCCCAGGTCGACGGCGGCCTGAAGGACGTCCCGGCCGAGCAGGTCGAGTCCATCGTGATCGCGTACGAGCCCGTGTGGGCGATCGGCACCGGCGAGGTCGCCACCCCCGAGGACGCCCAGGAGGTCTGCGGGGCGATCCGCGGCCGCCTCGCCGAGCTGTACTCCCAGGAGCTGGCCGACAAGGTCCGCATCCAGTACGGCGGCTCGGTCAAGGCCGGCAACATCGCGGCGATCATGGCCCAGCCCGACGTCGACGGCGCCCTGATCGGCGGCGCCGCCCTCGACGCGGACGAGTTCGTCAAGATCGTCCGGTTCCGCGACCAGTAGACCGCACGCTCGCGGCAGCGAGTATGCGGCGGAGCGGATCCGTCGTACCCTTGCGGGGGCCAGAGGCTGAACCATCAGCCGCTGGCCCCCGCGCCATCCAGCACAGCCGGAAAGCCAGAGAAGCCAGAAAGTAGGAATCAGCCGTGGTTATCGGGTTCTCGATCGCCCTGATTGTCTTCAGCGCCCTGCTGATGCTGCTCGTGCTGATGCACAAGGGCAAGGGCGGCGGCCTTTCGGACATGTTCGGCGGCGGCATGCAGTCGTCGGTCGGCGGCTCCTCGGTCGCGGAGCGGAACCTGGACCGCATCACCGTCGTGGTCGGTCTGCTGTGGTTCGCGTCCATCGTCGTGCTCGGCCTGCTGACCAAGTCCGGCAGCTGACCGTCCCCGCACACGGTTCTCGCCATTCGGGCCGTCCGGCCGGCCCGGCCCTGCCTATCATGAGGAACGGCGTCACAGCGTGGAGTGAGTAACTCCGTTTGCTGGACGTACGTTGGGCCTTACGTAGACTGGGGCGCCCGCGAACGGAAATCCACTCACGCTTCGCGGCACCATCACGCAGGGAGTTACGACCGTGGCAAGTGGCAACGCGATCCGTGGTAGCCGGGTCGGAGCGGGGCCGATGGGCGAGGCCGAGCGCGGCGAGTCCGCGCCCCGCCTGCGCATCTCCTTCTGGTGCTCGAACGGGCACGAGACGCAGCCGAGCTTCGCCAGCGACGCGCAGGTCCCGGACACCTGGGACTGCCCGCGCTGCGGGTTCCCGGCCGGCCAGGACCGGGACAACCCCCCGGCGCCGCCCCGCACCGAGCCGTACAAGACGCACCTGGCGTACGTGCGCGAGCGGCGCACCGACGCCGACGGCGAGGCGATCCTCGCCGAGGCGCTCGCCAAGCTCCGCGGCGAGATCTGACGCGGCGGAAGTGACCGACCGTGTGACCGTGTGACCAAGGGCCCGGCCCGCAGGAGTCTTCTCCCGCGGGCCGGGCCCCTTTGCGTACGGTGTGGCCCGTCCCATCCCTTAAGTTGGTGATCGGCGGGGCACGACAGGACGGAAGAAACGGGTTGATGTCCGAGATGAACGCAGACGGCCGTGTGAGGCTCAACCGGACCCCCGAGTGGCTTGCCCTCGGCAAGCACCGGGAGGAGCTGGGACAGACGCACCTGCGGGAGCTGTTCGAGACGGATCCGCAGCGGGCCACGCGGTACACGCTGGAGGTCGGGGACCTCCACATCGACTACTCCAAGCACCTCGTGACGGACGAGACGCTGACGCTGCTGCGCGAGCTGGCGGACGCGACGGGCGTCGCCGCGCTGCGCGAGGCGATGTTCCGCGGCGAGAAGATCAACACCACGGAGGACCGGGCGGTCCTGCACACCGCCCTGCGGGCGGCGCGCGACGCCGTCGTCGAGGTCGACGGGGAGAACGTCGTCCCCGCCGTGCACGCGGTCCTCGACAAGATGGCCGACTTCAGCGAGCGGATCCGTTCGGGGGAGTGGACCGGCTTCACCGGCGAGCGCATCACCAACGTCGTCAACATCGGCATCGGCGGCTCCGACCTCGGCCCGGCCATGGCCTACGACGCGCTGCGCGCCTTCACCGACCGCGGCCTGACGGTGCGGTTCGTCTCCAACGTGGACGGCGCCGACCTGCACGAGGCGGTCCGCGACCTCGACCCGGCGCGGACGCTGTTCATCGTCGCCTCCAAGACCTTCACCACCATCGAGACCATCACCAACGCCGAGTCGGCGCGCGCATGGCTCCTCGCGGGCCTCGGAGGCGAGCAGGCCGCCGTCGCACGGCACTTCGTCGCCCTGTCGACGAACGCGGAGAAGGTGGCCGGCTTCGGCATCGACCCGGCCAACATGTTCGGGTTCTGGGACTGGGTCGGCGGCCGCTACTCCTTCGACTCGGCCATCGGGCTGTCCCTGATGATCGCGATCGGACCGGACGCCTTCCGCGAACTCCTGCGCGGCTTCCGGCTGATGGACGAGCACTTCCGCACCGCGCCGGCGGAGCGGAACGCGCCGCTGCTGATGGGGCTGCTGGGCATCTGGTACGGCGCCTTCCACGACGCCCAGTCGCATGCCGTCCTGCCCTACAGCCACTACCTGTCCCGCTTCACCGCGTACCTGCAGCAGCTGGACATGGAGTCCAACGGCAAGTCCGTGGACCGCGACGGGCGGCCCGTGGACTGGCAGACCGGGCCGGTGGTGTGGGGCACGCCCGGCACCAACGGGCAGCACGCGTATTACCAGTTGATCCACCAGGGCACCAAGGTGATCCCGGCGGACTTCATCGGCTTCGCCCGGCCGGTCGACGAGCTCGCGCCGCGGCTGGCCGCGCAGCACGACCTGCTGATGGCGAACTTCTTCGCGCAGACGCAGGCGCTGGCCTTCGGCAAGACGGCGGAGGAGGTCCGGGCCGAGGGTGTGGCGGAGGAGCTGGTCCCCCACAAGACCTTCCGCGGCAACCACCCGACGACGACGGTCCTGGCGGCGGAGCTCACGCCGTCGGTCCTCGGGCAGCTGATCGCCCTGTACGAGCACAAGGTGTTCGTCCAGGGCGCGGTGTGGAACATCGACTCCTTCGACCAGTGGGGGGTCGAGCTCGGGAAGGTGCTCGCCAAGCGGATCGAGCCGGCGCTGGTGTCGGGGGCCGAGGTGGGAGGCCTCGACGCCTCCACCGCGGCCCTGGTCTCCACGTACCGCAGCCTGCGGGGGCGCAGCTAGCCCCTGGGCTCCGCCGCTGCGCGGGGCCCTGTCCCCTCCCCGCCCCTTCCCGCTGTGTCCGATGGCGGCTTCGCCGCGGGCGGGTCCTGCGGCCCCGGGCCCCGCCCGCCTCAATCGCCGGCGGGGCTCAAAGATCGGGGCTCCGCCCCGGACCCGGCGCCTCAAACGCCGGCGGGGCTGGATAGTGCCGCGCAGCGGCACAATCCAGCCCGCGCGGCGTTTGAGCGCACCGGGCGCGGAGCGCGCGGAACGGGGTCCGGGGCGTAGCCCGCCACGGGGCGTAGCCCGCCACGGGGCGGAGCCGCACATCCGGCACAGCGGGAAGGGGCGGGGTGGGGAACGGCCCCGCGCAGCGGGAAGGGCCCGCTCTCGTAGGAGGCGGGCCCTTCAGCGTGCCGGTCAGGCGGAAGCCGGGGGGTACAGGGCCGGCGGGAGCTTGGCGGCTGCGGCGCGGTCCAGGAGCCACAGGGTCCGGGAGCGGCCGTACGCCGCAGCGGCAGGGGCCTGGACCTCGCCGGCGCCGCCCAGGGCGATCGCCACCGCGCCGGCCTTGTCCTCGCCCGCCGCCAGGAGCCAGACCTCCCGCGCCGCCCGGATCGCCGGCAGGGTGAGGGAGATACGGGTGGGCGGCGGCTTCGGGGCCCCGTGGACGCCGACGACCGTCCGCTCGGTCTCCCGCGCCGCCGGGTGCTCCGGGAACAGCGAGGCCACGTGCGTGTCCGGCCCGACGCCCAGCATCAGCACGTCGAACCGCGGCACCGGCCCGTGGTCCTCCGGCCCGGCCGCCCGGCGCAGCTCCGCCGCGTACGCCTCGGCCGCCGCGTCCGCGTCGGCCCCGTACGGCCCGTCCGAGGCCGGCATCACGTGCACCCGCGCCGGGTCCACCGGGACGGAGTCCAGCAGCGCCTCCCGCGCCTGGACGTGGTTGCGCTCGGGGTCGTCGGCCGGGACGTACCGCTCGTCGCCCCACCACAGGTCCAGCCGGGCCCAGTCGATCGCGTCACGGGCCGGCGCGGCGGCCAGCGCGGCAAGCAGCCCGTTGCCGTTGCGGCCGCCGGTGAGGACGACCGAGGCGCTGCCCCGTGCGGCCTGCGCGTCCACGATCTTCGTGATGAGCCGGGCCGCCGCGGACTGGGCCATCAGCTCCTTGTCCCGGTGGACGACGACCTGAGGAGTCGTCATACCCATGTTCTTGCCGCCTTCTTGGTCGGGAAATGGCTCGGCCGCCGGCCGGCCCGCACCCCGCAGGGGGAGGGAGCCGGCCGACGGCCTTGGTGCTTCACGGCGTCACCGTGTCACTGTCACCGTGTCAATGCGTCACTGCTTGCCCGGGGACGGGGCCGCCTTCTTGCCCGCCGCCTTCGCCGCCGGCTTGGCCTCCTGCTGAGGCGCCGGCTCCTCGGCCGGATCCGGCTTCGCCACCGGCTTCGCCGCCGGCTCCGCCTTCACCTGCTCCAGCTTCGCCACGCCGAACTTCAGCGCCTCCGCGTAGGTGTTGTCCGGGTCCAGCCGGCGCAGCTCCTCCGCCAGCAGCTCGGCCGTGTCGCGGCGCTTGAGCGCCACCGCACGGTCGGGCTGGCCCGGCATGGACAGCGTGGCCAGCAGGCCGTCCGCCCGGTCCAGGACGATCTCGCCGTCCTTGGTCTCCAGGCGGACCGCGGTCAGGCCGGGGCCCGAGGACAGGGTGCGCCTGACGGGAACGGCGAGCCGGTCCGCCAGCCACATGGCCAGCAGCTCGCAGCTCGGGTTCTCGTCCTCGCCCTCGACGATCGCCGAGGTCACCTTGACGGCCTGCTGGTCCAGGGCCGCCGCGAGCATGGAGCGCCACGGCGTGATCCGGGTCCAGGACAGGTCGGTGTCGCCGGGCGCGTACGTCGCCGCCCGCTCGCCGAGCGCCCCGGTGGGCTCCTCGCAGGAGTAGGTGTCGGTGATCCGGCGCTGCCCGAGCGCACCCAGCGGGTCGCCCGCCAGGTCCGCGGGGGCGCCTTCCGGCCACCAGACGACCACGGGTGCGTCCGGCAGGAGCAGCGGGAGAACCACCGACTGGGCGTGGTTGACCAGTTCACCGTGGAGGCGGAGGACGACCGTCTCGCCGCTGCCGGCGTCCGCCCCGACGCGGACTTCCGCGTCGAGACGGGCGTCGCGGCGGCTGCGCGGCGAGCGGCTGACCCGCTTGATGACGACGATGATCCGCGAAGGGTGTTCGTGGGATGCGTCGTTCGCCGACTTGAGCGCGTCGTACGCGTTCTCCTCGTCGGTCACGATCACCAGCGTGAGCACCATGCCGATGGCCGGCGTGCCGATGTCCCGGCGCGCCTGCACCAGCGCAGAGTTGATCTTGCTGGAGGTGGTCTCCGTGAGGTCGATCTTCATGGCCGGCGCCAGCTCCGTCCGTCTCGTGCGAGCATCTCGTCCGCCTCGACCGGCCCCCAGGTGCCCGCCGGGTACTGCGCGGGCTTGCCGTGCTTGTCCCAGTACTCCTCGATGGGGTCGAGGATGTTCCAGGAGAGCTCGACCTCCTGGTGCCGCGGGAAGAGGTTCGCGTCGCCCAGCAGGACGTCGAGGATCAGCCGCTCGTACGCCTCCGGGCTCGACTCCGTGAAGGACTCGCCGTACGCGAAGTCCATCGTCACGTCCCGGACCTCCATGGAGGTGCCGGGGACCTTGGAGCCGAAGCGGACCGTCACGCCCTCGTCCGGCTGAACCCGGATAACCAGGGCGTTCTGCCCCAGCTCCTCGGTCGCGCCCGACTCGAACGGCAGGTACGGGGCCCGCTTGAAGACGACCGCGATCTCGGTCACCCGGCGGCCCAGGCGCTTGCCCGTGCGCAGGTAGAACGGGACGCCCGCCCAGCGGCGGTTGTTGATCTCCAGGCGGATGGCCGCGTAGGTGTCGGTCTTCGACTTGGGGTCGATGCCGTCCTCTTCGAGGTAGCCGACGACCTTCTCGCCGCCCTGCCAGGCCGCCGCGTACTGGCCGCGCACGGTGTGCTTGCCCAGGTCCTCGGGGATCTGGACGGCGCTGAGCACCTTCAGCTTCTCCGCCACCAGAGCCTTGGGGTGGAAGGAGCCGGGCTCCTCCATCGCCGTCAGCGCGAGCAGCTGCAGCAGGTGGTTCTGGATGACGTCGCGGGCCGCGCCGATCCCGTCGTAGTAGCCGGCCCGGCCGCCGATGCCGATGTCCTCGGCCATGGTGATCTGCACGTGGTCGACGTACGACCGGTTCCAGATCGGCTCGAACATCGTGTTCGCGAAGCGGAGCGCCAGGATGTTCTGGACGGTCTCCTTGCCCAGGTAGTGGTCGATGCGGAAGACCTCGTCCCGGGGGAACACCTCGTGGACGACCTGGTTCAGCTCCTGCGCGCTCTTCAGGTCGTGCCCGAAGGGCTTCTCGATGACGGCACGCCGCCAGGAGCCGGGCTTCTGCGCCAGACCGTGGTCCTTGAGCTGCTGGACCACCTTGGGGAAGAACTTCGGCGGGACCGACAGGTAGAAGGCGAAGTTGCCGCCCGTTCCCTGCTGCTTGTCGAGCTCCTCGATCGTCGCCTTCAGCGTCTCGAACGCCTGGTCGTCGTCGAAGTCGCCCTGCACGAACCGGCAGCCCTGTACCAGCTGCTGCCAGACCTCCTCGCGGAACGGGGTGCGCGAGTGCTCCTTGACGGCCTCGTACACCTCCTGGGCGAAGTCCTCGTGCTCCCACTCCCGGCGGGCGAAGCCGATCAGCGAGAAGCCCGGCGGAAGCAGGCCGCGGTTGGCCAGGTCGTACACCGCGGGCATCAGCTTCTTGCGCGACAGGTCACCCGTAACGCCGAAAATGACCAGGCCGGACGGCCCCGCGATGCGCGGGAGCCGCCGGTCCTGTGCGTCACGAAGCGGGTTCGCTCCGTTAACAAGCAAGGCGCACTCAGCCTTCCGTGGGGGAGAGGCGCTCAAGCTCCGCCTCGGTCGACTTCAGCAGGTCGTTCCAGGACGCCTCGAACTTCTCGACGCCCTCGTCCTCGAGCAGCTGAACCACATCGTCGTACGAGATGCCCAGCTTCGCGACCGCATCGAGCTCGGCGCGCGCCTGCTCGTAGGTGCCGCGCACGGTGTCGCCCGTGACCTCGCCGTGGTCGGCGGTGGCCTCCAGGGTGGCCTCCGGCATGGTGTTCACCGTGTTCGGGGCGACCAGGTCGACCACGTACAGGGTGTCCTTGTACGCCGGGTCCTTGACGCCGGTCGAGGCCCACAGCGGACGCTGCTTGTTGGCGCCGAGGCGCTCCAGGGCGGCCCAGCGGTCGGAGGAGAAGACCTCCTCGTACGCCTCGTAGGCCAGTCGGGCGTTGGCGAGGGCCGCCTTGCCCTTCAGGGCCTTGGCCTCGGCGGTGCCGAGGGCGTCGAGGCGCTTGTCGATCTCGGTGTCCACGCGGGACACGAAGAAGGAGGCGACCGAGTGGATCTCGGACAGGTCCAGACCCGCGGCCCTGGCCTTCTCCAGACCCGTCAGGTACGCGTCCATCACCGCGCGGTAGCGCTCCAGCGAGAAGATCAGCGTGACGTTGACGCTGATGCCCTTGCCGATGACCTCGGCGATCGCCGGCAGGCCGGCCTTGGTCGCCGGGATCTTGATCAGCGTGTTCGGGCGGTCCACCAGCCAGGCGAGCTGCTTGGCCTCGGCGATCGTCGCCACCGTGTCGTGGGCCAGGCGCGGGTCGACCTCGATCGACACGCGGCCGTCCTGGCCGTCGGTGCGGTCGAAGACCGGGCGCAGGATGTCGGCGGCGTCGCGGACGTCGGCCGTCGTGATCATGCGGATGGCCTCGTCGACGGTGACCTTGCGGGCGGCGAGGTCGGCGAGCTGCTGCTCATAGCCGTCACCGCTGCTGATCGCCTTCTGGAAGATCGACGGGTTGGTGGTGACACCGACCACGTGGGACTGGTCGATGAGCTCGGCCAGGTTGCCCGACGTGATGCGCTTGCGGGACAGGTCGTCCAGCCAGATCGCCACGCCCTCGTCGGAGAGGCGCTTGAGTGCGTCTGTCATGGGAATTGCATCTCCTACTTGGTTGCGTACCGGCGTCAGCGCGCGGCGGCTTCGAGGGATTCCTTGGCGGCGGCGGTCACGGCCTCGGCGGTGAAGCCGAACTCGCGGAAGAGGACCTTCGCATCGGCCGACGCGCCGAAGTGCTCCAGCGAGACGATCCGGCCCGCGTCGCCGACGTAGCGGTGCCAGGTCAGGCCGATGCCGGCCTCGACCGCGACGCGCGCCTTCACCGACGGCGGCAGGACACTGTCCTTGTACGCCTGGTCCTGCTCCTCGAACCACTCGACGGACGGCATCGAGACGACCCGGGCCGGGATGCCCTCGGCCTGCAGCGCCTCGCGCGCGGCGACGGCGAGCTGGACCTCGGAGCCGGTGCCGATGAGCACGACCTGCGCGTCAGCGGTCTCGCCCTGGGGGCCCGTCGCCTCGAACAGCACGTAGCCGCCCTTGGCCGCGTCCTCGTTGCGCTCGTACGTCGGCACGCCCTGGCGGGTCAGCGCCAGACCGTGCGGGGCGCCCTTGCCGAAGACCTTGGTGTGGCGGCGCAGGATCTCGCGCCAGGCGATGGCGGTCTCGTTGGCGTCGGCCGGGCGGACCACGTTCAGGCCCGGGATGGCGCGCAGCGAGGCCAGGTGCTCGACCGGCTGGTGCGTCGGGCCGTCCTCGCCGAGGCCGATGGAGTCGTGCGTCCACACGTACGTCACCGGCAGGTGCATCAGGGCCGACAGGCGCACGGCGTTGCGCATGTAGTCGGAGAACACCAGGAAGGTGCCGCCGTAGATACGGGTGTGGCCGTGCAGGGCGATGCCGTTCATGGCCGCGGCCATGGAGTGCTCGCGGATGCCGTAGTGCACGGTGCGGCCGTACGGGTCGGCCTCCGGCAGCGGGTTGCCCTTCGGCAGGAACGAGGAGTTCTTGTCGATGGTGGTGTTGTTGGAGCCGGCCAGGTCGGCCGAGCCGCCCCACAGCTCCGGGATGACCGCGCCGAGCGCCTGGAGCACCTTGCCGGAGGCCGCGCGGGTGGCGACGCCCGTGCCGGGCTCGAAGACGGGGAGCTTGTCCTCCCAGCCCTCGGGCAGCTCGTTGGCCTGGATGCGGTCGAAGGCGGCGGCGCGCTCGGCGTTGGCGGTGCGCCAGGCGGAGAAGTCCTTCTCCCAGGCGGCCTTGGCCTCGCGGCCGCGGTCGAGGGCCTTGCGGGTGTGGGCGATGACCTCGTCCGAGACCTCGAAGGTCTGCTCCGGGTCGAAGCCGAGGACGCGCTTGGTGGCCGCGACCTCGTCGTCGCCGAGGGCCGAGCCGTGGGAGGCCTCGGTGCCCTGTGCGTGCGGGGCCGGCCAGGCGATGATCGAGCGCATCGCGATGAAGGAGGGGCGCTCGGTCTCGGCCTTGGCGGCGGCCAGGGCCTCGTACAGGGCCTTGGGGTCGATGTCGCCGTTGGCCTGCTGGGCGATGCGCTGGACGTGCCAGCCGTACGCCTCGTAGCGCTTGAGGGTGTCCTCGGAGACGGCCGTCTCGGTGTCGCCCTCGATGGAGATGTGGTTGTCGTCCCACAGCAGCACCAGGTTGCCGAGCTTCTGGTGTCCGGCGAGGGAGGAGGCCTCGGCAGAGATGCCCTCCTGCAGGCAGCCGTCACCGGCGATGGCGTAGACCATGTGGTCGAACGGGGAGGTGCCCGGGGCGGCCTCCGGGTCGAACAGGCCGCGCTCGTAGCGGGCGGCCATGGCCATGCCCACCGCGTTGGCGACGCCCTGGCCGAGCGGGCCGGTGGTGGTCTCGACGCCGGCCGTGTGGCCGTACTCCGGGTGGCCGGGGGTCTTCGAGCCCCAGGTGCGGAACGCCTTGAGGTCGTCCAGCTCCAGACCGAAGCCGCCGAGGTAGAGCTGGGTGTAGAGGGTCAGGGAGGAGTGACCCGCGGAAAGCACGAAACGGTCACGGCCGACCCATTCCGGGTCCGCCGGGTCGTGCCGCATCACCTTCTGGAAGAGGGTGTACGCGGCGGGGGCGAGGCTCATTGCCGTGCCGGGGTGGCCGTTACCGACCTTCTGGACCGCGTCGGCGGCCAGGATGCGGGCGGTGTCGACGGCCCGCTGGTCCAGTTCGGTCCATTCGAGCTCTGTGGTCGTCGGCTTGGTGCTCACCGTGGGTCAGGGCTCCTCTCCACATGTCTGTTCCCGGTGACGAACGGTGCACCGGCGCGATTCCGAGCCTACCCCCGCTGCGGCGTGCAGCTATTCGAGTGCCCGCAGTCCGTCACAACGTCGCGGACTCCGATCGGACCAACACGAGGCGACCCCCGCGCAGGGCGACGCAAGCGCAACGTCTAAAGTGGCGTGGTACGCGCAAGCTCCGGACCACCCGTCCGGAGCTTGCTGGATTCTCTGTCAGGGGTGTGCGTGACGGCCGTCGAATCCCGTCCAGCGGGGGTGCTCGGGACGAGCCCCGGCCACCGTCCGTTCGGGGCCCGTGCGAAGGCTTTCGTGGCTTTGACCAAGCCGCGGATCATCGAACTTCTGCTGATCACCACAGTGCCGGTCATGTTCCTGGCCGAGCAGGGCGTGCCCTCGCTGTGGCTGGTTCTCGCGACCTGCTTCGGCGGTTATTTGTCCGCCGGCGGGGCCAATGCCCTGAACATGTACATCGACAGGGACATCGACGCGCTGATGGACCGCACGTCGCAGCGCCCGCTGGTGACCGGCATGGTGAGCCCGCGCGAGTGCCTCGTCTTCGGCATCACCCTCGGCGTCGTGTCCACCGTGTGGTTCGGACTGCTCGTCAACTGGCTGTCCGCCGCGCTCGCGCTCGGTGCGCTCCTCTTCTACGTCGTCATCTACACGATGCTGTTGAAGCGGCGCACTGCCCAGAACATCGTCTGGGGCGGCATCGCCGGCTGCATGCCGGTGCTCATCGGCTGGTCCTCGGTGCGCAACGAGGTCTCCTGGGCCGCCGTCATCCTCTTCCTCGTCATCTTCTTCTGGACGCCGCCGCACTACTGGCCGCTGTCGATGAAGGTGAAGGAGGACTACGCGCGCGTCGGCGTGCCGATGCTGCCGGTCGTCGCGGGCAACAGGGCCGTGGCGCGGCAGATCGTCCTCTACAGCTGGGTCATGGTCGCCGTCTCGCTGCTGCTCACCCCGCTGGGGTACACCGGCTGGTTCTACACGGCGGTCGCGCTGGCGGCGGGCGGCTGGTGGCTGTGGGAGGCGCACGCGCTGCACGCCCGGGCCAAGGCCGGGGTCACGGGCGCGAAGCTCAAGGAGATGCGCCTGTTCCACTGGTCGATCACGTACGTGTCGCTGCTCTTCGTGGCGGTGGCCGTGGATCCCTTCCTCCGCTGATTACTCGCCGGTAGCATGCTTTCCATGGCAGACACCACCGCCGCGGACGCCGCGGACAAGAAGCAGGAGCGGGCGGCCGCCAAGCTGGCCAAGCAGATCGGCGCCTTCGCGCGGCAGCACGGCGGCGCCGAGGGCCAGCTCGCCCACATCGGCCAGGCCGGCACCCGGATCGTGCTCGTGGGCACGGACGGCGGCTGGGGCGACCTGGTGGCCTCCACGTACGAGGTGGCCCGGCTGGCCGCGGAGAAGGCCGGCCTGACCCTCCACGAGGAGTTCGACGGCGAGTTCGCCGCCCGCGTGAAGACCGGCCCGTACGAGTGGACCCGGATGGCGGGCATCCAGCTCGGCGGGGCGGACAACCCGGCGGCCTGACGCCCGGCGCCGCGGCCTGACGCCCGTCCCGGTGGCCGCTCGGTCACCAGCGCGAGCAACACCTCGCACCCCGCTCACCCGTTAGGACGTGTGGAAGCCCCTTCCTCACGTCCGCAAACGGGATGCCCGGATGATCGAAACGCCGCCCCTGGTGGACCAGTACTGCCACGGAGTGCTCCGCCACGAGCTGGGCCTGGGCACCTTCGAGGCCGAACTGGCCCCCGCGGCCGGACCGCCCGCCGCCGGGACGACCTTCTTCGACACCCAGGCCGGCTTCGCCGTGCGCCGCTGGTGCGCGCCGCTCCTCGGCCTGGAGCCGCACTGCGCCCCGGCCCGCTACCTGGCCCGGCGGCGCGAGCTCGGCCCGCTCGAAGCCGGGCGCAGGCTGCTGCGCGGCGCGGGCATCGCCGCCCACCTGGTCGACACGGGCGTGCCCGGGGACCTGACCGGGCCCAAGGAGCTGGCCCTCACCGGGGACGCCGAGGCCTTTGAACTCGTCCGGCCGGAGCTGCTCGCCGAGCAGGTCGCCGACACCTCGGGCACCGTGCCCGCCTTCCTCGCCAACCTCGCCGAGGCACTCCACCACGCCGCCGCCGACGCCGTGGCCTTCACCTGCGGCCCCGACGCGGGATATCCGGCCGCCCTCGCCGGCGCCCCGGACCCGCCCGACCCGGGCGAGGTGGCGGCGGCCGCCGGGCGGTGGCTGGCCGCGCGCTCCAAGGGCGGGGCCGTGCGCGACCCCGTCCTGCTGCGGCACCTGCTGTGGAGCGCGGTGGCCACCGGGCTGCCGCTCCAGCTGCACACGGGCGCGGTGGAGCCGGGGGAGCGGCCGGAGCGGGCCGATCCGGCGCAGCTCGCGGACTTCGTACGGGCCACCGCGGGGCGGGGCAGCCGGATCGTGCTGCTCGGCGGGTACCCGTACCACCGGCGCACCGCCCAGCTCGCGGCCGCCTTCCCGCACGTCCACGCCGACCTCGGCGCCGTCCTCGGGCGCAGCGGGGCCCGGGCCGCCGGCGTGCTCGCCGAACTGCTGGAGCTCGCCCCCTTCGGGAAGCTGCTGTTCTCCAGCGGCGGGCGGCGGCTGCCCGAACTGCACGCGGTGGGAGCCCTGGTGTTCCGGGAGGCGCTGAGCCGGGTGCTCGGCGGCTGGGTCGGCGAGGGTGCCTGGTCCTGGCGGGACGCCGAACGGGTCGCCGCCCTGGTCGCGGCGGACAACGCCCGGCGCGTCTACCGCCTGGACGAACGCGGCTGAGCCCGGCCGGACCCCCACGGCCCGGCCGGGCTCGGCGGAAGCGGCCGGGCCGCGCGGCTCAGAGGGCGGTGAGCTGCGGGTCGCTCTGCGCGGGGATGCCGGCCCGGTCCACGGGCCGCTCGCGCAGGCTCAGCGCCACGCGCAGCACGCAGATCCACACCAGGCAGGAGCCGAGCATGTGGACGCCGACCAGGACCTCGGGCAGGTCGGTGAAGTACTGCACGTACCCGATGCCCCCCTGCGCGGCCAGCACGACCAGCAGGTCGCGGGCGCGGGCCCGGGTGTCGTCCGGGGCGTCCACCACGCGCAGCACCAGCCACATCGCGACGGCGAGCGCACACACCAGCCACGCCGAGATCGCGTGGACGTGCGCCGTCGTCGCCCAGTCGAGCGGCATGCGCTTGATCTCGCTGCGGTCGCCGGCGTGCGGGCCGGAGCCGGTGACCACCGTGCCCGCGGCGATCAGCACCACCGTGGTCGCGAGCAGCGCCCACGACAGCTTGCGCACCGGCCCGGGCACCCGCGGCCGGGGCGCGGTGTCGCCCTCACCGGTGCGGTGCCAGGTGACGACGGTCACCGTGATGAGCGAGGTGGCGAGGAGGAAGTGCCCGGCCACGCTGTACGGGTTGAGGCCCGTCATGACGGTGATGCCGCCGAGGACCGCGTTGCCCATGACGATGGCGAACTGCACCCAGCCGAGCCGGGTGAGCGAGTGGCGCCACGGCTTGGCCGAGCGGGCCGCGATGATGCCCCAGCCGACGGCCGAGCAGAGCACGTACGTCAGCATGCGGTTGGTGAACTCGATGGCGCCGTGCAGACCCTGAGCAGGTGTCGCGACCAGGCTGTCGTCGGTGCACTTGGGCCAGGTGTCGCAGCCGAGACCGGATCCGGTCAGCCGCACCGCGCCGCCGGTGACGACGATGGCCACGCTCATGACGAGCGCGGCGAACGCGGCCCGCCGGACGGTCCGGGGTGACGGAGTCCAGCGGCTGGCGATGTAAGCGAGAGGGGTCAACACGGCCCTTATCGTACGCGGCGCCTTGTGCAAACTTTCACGAGGGGGTGCCGCCGGCGGCCGGGCTGCCGGGGGCGTCGGCGCCGGCGACGTGGCGGAAACGGGCCCCGGCGGGATCGCCCTCCTCGTGCCACCACAGCAGGACCCGCCAATAGCCGCCGTCCCCGGGGTGGTCGGCGGACTCCCGGAAACCGCGCACCAATTCGGCGCCTATGTCGCCTGCTGTCCTGTTTCGCACCTCCGTGCTGCTGCGCCACGGGCCGTCCAGCGCACTCCACAGCCCGTCGGGGCCGCGCACCTCGAAGCGCCAGGCGGCCCGCCACGGGGTGACCTCCAGCATCGTCCCCACCTGGTCGGCGCCGAGCCCGAGCCCGGCGGCGATCCCGGCCTCGGGCACCCCCTGGATCCGGGCGGCCACCACCGCCCGGGGCAGCAGCCGCTCGGGCAGCAGGCCGCGGGCGCGCAGGTTCACCAGGGATTCGAAGGACAGGAAGCGCAGCCGCAGTTCCAGCTGCCGGCCGATGTGGTCCAGGGCCTCCTCCGCCTCCTCGGCCTCCTGGGCGCCGGGCGCGGAGAGCAGCAGCCGGCGGAAGCCGCCCTCCGCGTCCACCGCCCAGGCCACCGCCTCCTCGGTCAGGCCCAGCTCCGCCAGGCGGTCGCCGAGGAACACCTCGGCCTGGGCGAGGCCGCGCCGGTTGACCGGGTCGTGCTGGTCCAGGCCGTGCCAGACGTCGACCGCGGCCCGGGTCAGGTCCCGGGCGCGCTCGCCGGCCGCCCGCTCGATCGCGGTGGGGCCGCTCTCCGCGGCCGCGCCGAGCGGATGCCGGGGCAGCCGGCCCGCGTCGCTGAGCGGCCAGGCCAGCCACACCCCCTGGTTGATCAGCCCCCGCGCGTACCAGCGGGCGTACTCCGGATCGTGTCCGGCGGCCTGCTGCCCGTACCGCAGGCCCTCCTCGACCGCCGCCAGCGCCCCGGCCCGGTCGCCGCCGGCGAACCGGCGCGCCGCCAGGTCCCCCAGGCGCAGCCCGAGCCGCGCCGCGCAGGCCGGATCCGTCCGCGCCGGCCCGCGCAGCGCGCCGATCAGCTCCGCCAGCAGCCCTTCGGCCTCGGCGTACTCCGCGTGCTGCGCCCCCGACCGGATCCGCGCCCAGCGCTCGTCCAGCCGCAGCGCGGCCTCCCGTTCCCCCATGGTCCGCCCCCCGGCGTTCTGGTGGGCGCCGCCCCGGTGCGGCGGCGCCCGTCCTCCTGCCGGACCAACGTACGGGGGAGGGGAATCACTCCCACCGGAACAGCTTCGCCGCGGCACCCAGGCCCAGCACGGCCCACGCGCCCAGCACGGCCGCGTCGCCCCACGGCAGTGCGGCCCCGTGCCGCAGCACCTCCCGCAGCCCGTCGGACAGCGCCGAGATCGGCAGTAGGCCCAGCACATCCCGGACCGCGCCGGGGAACTTCTCCAGCGGAACGATCACCCCGCCGCCGACCAGCAGCAGCAGGAAGACCAGGTTCGCCGCGGCCAGTGTGACCTCGGCCTTGAGGGTGCCCGCCATCAGCAGCCCGAGCCCGGAGAACGCGGCCGTGCCCAGCAGGAGCAGCAGCGCCACCGACAGCGGGTTGCCCTGCGGGGACCAGCCCAGGCCCAGCGCGATCACCGTCAGCAGCGCGATCTGCAGCACCTCGGTGACCAGCACGGACAGGGTCTTGGCGGCCATCAGGGCCCAACGCGGCAGTGGGGAGGCCCCGAGCCGCTTGAGCACCCCGTAGCGCCGGTCGAAGCCGGTGGCGATGGCCTGGCCGGTGAAGGCGGTGGACATCACGGCGAGCGCCAGCACGCCGGGCGCGAGGAAGTCGACGGACTTCTCGCCGGCGGCGGCGTCCAGCGGCACCGAGACGATGTCGACGGAGGAGAACAGCACCAGCAGCAGCGCCGGGATGATCACGGTCAGCAGCAGCTGCTCCCCGTTGCGCAGCAGCATCCGGGTCTCGAGGGCCGTCTGGGCGGCGATCATGCGGGACACGGGCGCGGCCGCCGGGCGGGGGGTGAACGTACCGGCGCTCATGCGCGCAGCTCCTTACCGGTGAGCTCGAGGAAGACGTCTTCGAGGGTGTGCCGCTCCACGGAGAGGCTGCTCGGCATCACGCCGTGCTGGGCGCACCAGGAGGTGACGGTGGCCAGCATCTGCGGGTCGACGTCGCCGGTGACGCGGTAGCTGCCCGGGAGGAGCTCGGCGGCCTCGGTGCCGTCGGGCAGGGCCTTCAGCAGCGAGGCGAGGTCCAGGGAGGGGCGGCCGGTGAAGCGCAGGGTGTTCTCGGCGCCGCCGCGGCACAGCTGCTCGGGGCTGCCGTGGGCGATGACCCGGCCCGCGTCGACGATGGCCACCTCGTCGGCGAGCTGCTCGGCCTCGTCCATGTGATGCGTGGTGAGGACGACGCCGACCCCGTCGGCGCGCAGCTCCCGTACGAGGTCCCAGGTCGCGCGGCGGGCCTGCGGGTCCAGGCCGGCGGTGGGCTCGTCCAGGAAGACCAGCTCGGGGCGGCCGACCACGGCCATGGCCAGCGACAGGCGCTGCTGCTGGCCGCCGGACAGCCGGCGGTAGGGGGTGCGGCCACAGCCGCCGAGCCCGAGCCGCTCCACCAGGGAGCCCACGTCGAGCGGGTCGGCGTACAGCGCGGCCATGTGGCGCAGCATCTCGACGGCGCGGGCGCCGGAGTAGACGCCGCCGGACTGGAGCATCACGCCTATGCGGGGCCGCAGGGCCGCGGCCTGGGCGGCCGGGTCGAGGCCGAGGACGCGGACGGTGCCGGCGTCGGGGCGCAGGTAGCCCTCGCAGGTCTCCACGGTGGTGGTCTTGCCCGCGCCGTTGGGGCCGAGTACGGCGGTGACCGAGGCCTTGCGGACGGTGAGGTCCAGCCCGTCCACCGCGGTCTTCGGGCCGAACCGCTTCACCAGTCCGCGGATCTCCACGGCGGGGTCGTTGCTCATGCGGGTGAGTCTACGGAGCACCGCGGGGGCTGCGGGGGCCCGGGTCGGGGGCTCGGGAGGGCGCACGCGGGCGGAATCGGGGCGCATGCATCGCCGCTGGTCGGGCCGGGGAAGGGCCCCCCAGGGAGCTCACTCTGCGTAGACAGGTTAGGTAACCCTTAGTGATGGAGGACACCGGGGGTGGCGTCCGTCACGGCTTGTCGGGGCCGGAGTAATTACGCAACAATGGCGTTGTGAAATACGGCGAACGGCTGATCGAGGCCCCTCAGGGGGAGCTCGCTACCGGGGAGCGGTCAACCCGCAACCGGGTCGCGCGGTCCATCCTGGACCACGGGCCCTCCACCGTCGCCGACCTCGCCGCGCGGCTCGGCCTCACCCAGGCCGCCGTCCGACGCCACCTCGACACCCTCGTCGCGGACGACGTCGTCGAAGCCCGTGAACAGCGGGTCTACGGCACGCGCACCCGGGGCCGGCCCGCCAAGGTCTTCGCGCTCACCGACTGCGGTCGCGACGCCTTCGACCAGTCCTACGACTCCCTCGCCGCGGACGCCCTGCGCTGGATCGCGCAGTCCGCCGGCGGCGGCGAGCAGGGCGAGGCGGCCGTGGCCGCCTTCGCCAGGGCTCGGATGGAGGCCCAGGCCCAGAGCTACCGGGAGTCGGTCGACGCGGCAGCGCCCGCGGACCGCACCGAGGCCCTGGCCAAGGCGTTGACCGCGGACGGGTACGCTGCTACGGCGAAGAGCGCTCCCGGTCCGCACAGCGGTGAACAGCTCTGCCAGCACCACTGCCCGGTGGCCCACGTAGCCGAGCAGTTCCCGCAGCTCTGCGAGGCGGAGACCGAGGTCTTCTCCCGTCTGCTCGGGACCCACGTGCAGCGCCTTGCCACCATCGCCCACGGCGACGGGGTGTGCACCACCTTCATCCCGCGTGGCGCGGGCACAGCACAGTCCAACACATCAGCATCTGCAAGCACGGCCGGGAGGAACCCCGCATGACCACGGAGACTGCTCACCCTGAGCTCGAGGGTCTGGGCAACTACGAGTACGGCTGGGCCGACTCCGACGAGGCCGGCGCGGCTGCGAAGCGAGGCCTGTCCGAGGACGTGGTCCGGGACATCTCGGCCAAGAAGAACGAGCCCGAGTGGATGCTGAAGCTCCGCCTCAAGGGCCTGAAGCTCTTCGACAAGAAGCCCATGCCGACCTGGGGCTCCGACCTCTCGGGCATCGACTTCGACAACATCAAGTACTTCGTGCGGTCCACCGAGAAGCAGGCCGAGTCCTGGGAGGACCTGCCGGAGGACATCAAGAACACGTACGACAAGCTCGGCATCCCGGAGGCGGAGAAGCAGCGCCTCGTCGCCGGTGTCGCGGCCCAGTACGAGTCCGAGGTCGTCTACCACCAGATCCGCGAGGACCTGGAGGCGCAGGGCGTGATCTTCCTCGACACGGACACCGCGCTCAAGGAGCACCCGGAGCTCTTCCAGGAGTACTTCGGCACGGTCATCCCGGTCGGCGACAACAAGTTCGCGTCGCTGAACACCGCCGTGTGGTCGGGCGGCTCCTTCATCTACGTCCCCAAGGGTGTCCACGTGGACATCCCGCTGCAGGCCTACTTCCGCATCAACACGGAGAACATGGGCCAGTTCGAGCGGACGCTGATCATCGTCGACGAGGACGCCTACGTCCACTACGTCGAGGGCTGCACCGCCCCGATCTACTCCTCGGACTCGCTGCACAGCGCCGTGGTCGAGATCATCGTCAAGAAGGGCGGCCGCTGCCGCTACACGACGATCCAGAACTGGTCGAACAACGTCTACAACCTGGTCACCAAGCGCGCCGTGGCCTACGAGGGCGCGACCATGGAGTGGATCGACGGCAACATCGGTTCCAAGGTCACCATGAAGTACCCGGCCGTCTACCTGATGGGCGAGCACGCCAAGGGCGAGACCCTGTCCATCGCCTTCGCGGGCGAGGGCCAGCACCAGGACGCCGGCTCCAAGATGGTCCACATGGCGCCGAACACCTCCTCGAACATCGTCTCCAAGTCGGTGGCGCGGGGCGGCGGCCGCACTTCCTACCGCGGCCTGGTCGAGATCGGCGAGGGTGCCGCGGGCTCGAAGAGCAACGTGCTCTGCGACGCGCTGCTGGTGGACACCATCTCCCGCTCGGACACCTACCCCTACGTCGACGTCCGCGAGGACGACGTCACCATGGGCCACGAGGCGACCGTCTCCAAGGTCTCCGACGACCAGCTCTTCTACCTGATGCAGCGCGGCATGACCGAGTTCGAGGCCATGGCCATGATCGTGCGCGGCTTCGTCGAGCCCATCGCCAAGGAGCTGCCGATGGAGTACGCGCTGGAGCTCAACCGGCTGATCGAGCTGCAGATGGAGGGCTCGGTCGGCTAGTCCCGGCCGCCCCGCCCCCGTCCCGCAGCACATTCTTTGACGAAGGAAGAGAGCAGAACGACAGCCATGGCTGAGGCTCAGAACATTCCGGTCGGCTCCACCACGGCCGGCTCGATCGCGGTGGCCGCAGAGTCCACCGTCGCCACCCGGATGAGCGCGCCGCCGTCCTTCGACGTGGCGGACTTCCCCATCCCGCACGGCCGCGAGGAGGAGTGGCGCTTCACGCCGCTCGCCCGCCTGCGCGGTCTGCACGACGGCTCCGCGGTCGCCAACGGCACCATGAAGGCCCAGATCGACGCGCCCGAGGGCGTCACCGTCGAGTCGGTCGAGCGCGGCGACGAGCGCATCGGCAAGGCCGGCACCCCGGTCGACCGGATCGCCGCCCAGGCCTTCTCCTCCTTCGCCAAGGCCACGGTCGTCACCGTGCCCAAGGAGACCGTGCTCGCCGAGCCGATCCGCGTCGCCCTGCACGGAGAGGGCGGCACGACCTTCGGCCACACCGTCTTCGACGTCAAGCCGTTCGCCGAGGCGATCATCGTGATCGACCACACCGGTGACGGCGTGCGCGCCGCCAACGTCGACATCCTCGTCGGCGACGGTGCCAAGGTGACCTTCGTGTCCGTCCAGGACTGGGACGACACCGCCGTGCACACCTCGCAGCACAACGCGCTGCTGGGCCGCGACGCCAGCTTCAAGTCGGTCGTCGTCACCTTCGGCGGTGACGTCGTCCGCATCCACCCCCGCGTGCGCTACGCGGGCACCGGCGGCGAGGCCGAGCTGCTCGGCCTGTACTTCACCGACGCCGGCCAGCACCAGGAGCACCGCCTCCTGGTCACGCACGACGCCCCGCACTGCAAGTCCCACGTGGTCTACAAGGGCGCGCTCCAGGGCCAGGACGCCCACGCGGTCTGGATCGGCGACGTGCTGATCGAGAAGAGCGCCGAGGGCACCGACACCTACGAGATGAACCGCAACCTCGTCCTCACGGACGGCGCGCGGGTCGACTCGGTGCCGAACCTGGAGATCGAGACCGGCGAGATCGTCGGCGCCGGCCACGCCTCCGCGACCGGCCGCTTCGACGACGAGCAGCTGTTCTACCTCCAGGCCCGCGGCATCCCGGCCGACGACGCCCGCCGTCTGGTGGTGCGCGGCTTCTTCGCCGAGCTCGTCCAGCAGATCGGTGTCGACGACATCGAGGAGCGCCTGATCGGCAAGATCGAGGCAGAGCTCGAGGCGTCCGTCTGATGACCTACATCAAGGCCTGTGCGCTGAGCGAGCTGGAGGAGAACACCCCGAAGCGGGTGGAACTCGACGGCACGCCCGTGTCCATTGTCTCGACCGACGAGGGGGTGTTCGCGATCAACGACATCTGCTCGCACGCGAACGTCTCGCTCTCGGAGGGCGAGGTCGAGGACTGCATGATCGAGTGCTGGCTGCACGGCTCGGCGTTCGACCTGCGCACCGGCAAGCCCTCGGGGCTGCCGGCGACCCGCCCCGTTCCCGTATACCCCGTAAAGATCGAAGGGGACGACGTGCTCGTCTCCCTCACCCAGGAGTCCTGAGGCACCCATGGCAACGCTTGAAATCCACGACCTGCACGTCTCCGTCGAGACTGGTGACTCGGCGAATGGCACCCGCGAGATCCTCAAGGGCGTCGACCTGACCGTCAAGCAGGGCGAGACGCACGCCATCATGGGCCCCAACGGCTCCGGCAAGTCCACCCTGGCGTACTCGCTCGCCGGCCACCCGAAGTACACCATCACCGGTGGCTCGGTGACCCTCGACGGCGAGGACGTCCTGGAGATGTCCGTCGACGAGCGCGCCCGCGCCGGCGTCTTCCTCGCCATGCAGTACCCGGTCGAGGTCCCCGGCGTCTCGGTCTCCAACTTCCTGCGCACCTCCGCCACCGCCATCCGCGGCGAGGCCCCCAAGCTGCGCACCTGGGTGAAGGAGGTCAAGGAGGCCATGGAGCGTCTCCAGATGGACCCGGCCTTCGCCGAGCGCAACGTCAACGAGGGCTTCTCCGGCGGTGAGAAGAAGCGCCACGAGATCCTGCAGCTGGAGCTCCTGAAGCCGAGGATCGCGATCCTCGACGAGACCGACTCCGGCCTCGACGTCGACGCCCTGCGCATCGTCTCCGAGGGCGTCAACCGCGTCCGTGAGACCGGTGAGGTCGGCACCCTGCTGATCACCCACTACACGCGCATCCTGCGCTACATCAAGCCCGACTTCGTGCACGTCTTCGCGAACGGCCGCATCGCCGAGTCCGGCGGCGCCGAGCTGGCCGACCAGCTCGAGAACGAGGGCTACGACAAGTACGTGAAGGGTGGCGCTACCGCGTGACGCAGCTGCCTGGCCTCCTCGACATCGAGGCGATCCGCAAGGACTTCCCCCTGCTGGATCGTGTGGTCCACGACGGGAAGAAGATCGTTTACCTGGACAACGCGGCGACCTCGCAGAAGCCGCGCCAGGTGCTCGACGCGCTGAACGCCTACTACGAACGGCACAACGCCAACGTCCACCGCGGCGTGCACGTGCTCGCCGAGGAGGCCACGGCACTGTACGAGGGCGCCCGCGACAAGGTGGCCGCCTTCATCAACGCGCCGAGCCGCGACGAGGTGATCTTCACCAAGAACGCCTCCGAGTCGCTCAACCTGGTCGCGAACATGCTCGGCTGGGCCGACGAGCCCTACCGGGTCGACCGCGAGACCGAGATCGCCATCACCGAGATGGAGCACCACTCCAACATCGTCCCGTGGCAGCTGCTCTCGCAGCGCACCGGCGCGAAGCTGAAGTGGTTCGGCCTCACCGACGACGGCCGCCTCGACCTGTCCAACATCGAAGAGGTCATCACGGAGAAGACGAAGATCGTCTCCTTCACGCTGGTCTCCAACATCCTGGGCACGGTCAACCCGGTCGAGGCGATCGTCCGGCGCGCGCAGGAGGTCGGCGCGCTGGTGCTGATCGACGCCTCGCAGGCCGCTCCCCACATGCCCCTGGACGTCCAGGCCCTCGGCGCCGACTTCGTGGCCTTCACCGGCCACAAGATGTGCGGCCCGACCGGCATCGGCGTCCTGTGGGGCCGCCAGGAGCTCCTGGAGGACCTGCCCCCGTTCCTCGGCGGCGGCGAGATGATCGAGACCGTCTCGATGCACTCCTCCACGTACGCCCCGGCGCCCCACAAGTTCGAGGCGGGCACGCCCCCGATCGCCCAGGCCGTCGGCCTCGGCGCGGCCGTGGACTACCTGACCTCGATCGGCATGGACAAGATCGCTGCGCACGAGCACGCGATCACCGAGTACGCCGTCAAGCGCCTGCAGGAGGTCCCCGACCTGCGGATCATCGGCCCCACCACGGCCGAGGACCGCGGCGCCGCGATCTCCTTCACCCTCGGCGACATCCACCCGCACGACGTGGGCCAGGTCCTGGACGAGCAGGGCATCGCGGTCCGCGTGGGACACCACTGCGCGCGCCCGGTCTGCCTGCGGTACGGAATTCCGGCGACCACGCGAGCGTCTTTCTATCTGTACTCCTCTCCGGCCGACGTCGACGCGCTGATCGACGGACTGGAGCACGTACGGAACTTCTTCGGATGACGAGGACGCTGTGAAGCTGGATTCGATGTACCAGGAACTGATCCTGGACCACTACAAGCACCCGCACGGGCGCGGCCTGCGCGACGGTGACGCCGAGGTGCACCACGTCAACCCGACGTGCGGCGACGAGATCACGCTGCGCGTGAAGTACGACGGCGAGACGCTCACCGACGTCTCGTACGAGGGCCAGGGCTGCTCCATCAGCCAGGCCAGCGCGTCCGTGCTGAACGAGCTGCTCGTCGGCAAGCAGCTGGGTGAGGCGCAGAAGATCCAGGGCGTGTTCCTGGAGATGATGCAGTCGAAGGGCAAGATCGAGCCCGACGAGGCGATGGAGGAGGTGCTGGAGGACGCGGTCGCGTTCGTCGGCGTCTCCAAGTACCCGGCGCGCGTGAAGTGCGCCCTGCTCAGCTGGATGGCGTGGAAGGACGCGACCGCCCAGGTGATGGGTGACGGCGCGGAGAGGAAGACGGCATGACCGAGAACGCGACGCCCGAGGCGTCGATCAAGCCCGCCACCGAGGAAGAGGTCCGTGAGGCGCTCTACGACGTGGTCGACCCCGAGCTGGGCATCGACGTCGTCAACCTGGGTCTGATCTACGGCATCCACATCGACGACGCGAACATCGCCACCCTCGACATGACCCTGACCTCGGCGGCCTGCCCGCTGACGGACGTCATCGAGGACCAGGCGAAGTCGGCGACGGAGGGCATCGTCAACGAGCTCCGCATCAACTGGGTCTGGATGCCCCCGTGGGGCCCGGACAAGATCACGGACGATGGCCGTGAGCAGCTGCGCGCGCTCGGCTTCAACGTCTGAGCCGTTCCGCTCCAGGGAGGGTCCCCGGCACTGTGCCGGGGGCCCTCCCTGCGTTTTCGCTTCCTGCCTGTTCGTCCGGCGGACGGGCGGCGTGCACCGGGCGTTGACCGGGGGCGCCGACCCTTCTCGACGGCCGTCCGGTCCGTGCGGCGGCCCGCATCCGGTTCCGCAACCGGTTCAGTTCGTGGAGGTCACCGATGAAGAAGCAGTTGTCGCTCGCAGGGATCGCCGGGCTGCTGCTCGCCGCGGCCCACGCTCCGGCCCAGGCGGTCACGTACGGCACGCCCACCGTCGTCCTGTCCGCCGGCTACCTCTCCGGTGCCGTCGGCGCGGTCGGTGACCCGCAGGTCGACGTGACGGTCGCTCAGAGCGGCGCCGACGCCTCGGCCCTCACCGTCGCGGTGACCGCCTCCAGTCGGACCGCGGTCGCCGCGCCGGGCGACGTGACCGTCACGGGGACCGGGGCGGTGCGGCACCTGGCCGTCGCCGCGCGGGGCCGCGGCTACACCGACCTCACCGTCAAGGTGACCGGGCTGGGCGGCAAGACCGCGACCAGGACCCTGTCCTACGCGGCCTCGGGCGCCGTGCAGAACCCTGCCGACACGCGGTACTTCACCGGTGCCTCGGACACCTCGGCCGCCGTGGACGTGGGCGGCGGGTACGCCGTCGTCGCCGACGACGAGAACAACGTGCTGCGCCTGTACGACCGTTACCGCTCGGGTGCGCCGGTGCGGACGTGGGACTTCAGCAGCCAACTGGGCGTCACCAAGGAGGTCGACATCGAGGGCGCGACCCGGATCGGCGACACCATCTACTGGACGGGCTCGCTCGGCAACAACAAGGACGGCGAGTACAAGGCGCCCCGGAACACGGTGTTCACCACCACCGTGAGCGGCTCCGGCCCGGGCACGAAGCTGGCGTACGGGCGCTCGTACAAGAAGCTCCGCGACGACCTGGTGGCCTGGGACGTCGCGAACGGCAACCGATACGGCTTCGCGGCGGGGACGGCGGCCGGGGAGGCGCCGAAGCAGATCGACGGGTTCAACGCGGAGGGGCTGGAGTTCGCGCCCGGCTCCACGACCACCGCGTACCTGGGCTTCCGGGCCCCGCTGGCTCCCGCCGTGCCCGGCGGGAAGGCGCTGCTGGTGCCCGTGACCAACTTCGACCAGGTGCTCGCGGCCGGGGCGAAGGCGGTCTTCGGGGCGGGGATCGAGCTCGACCTCGGCGGGCTGTCCGTCCGCGACATCCGCAAGAACGCCGCCGGCCAGTACCTGATCCTGGCCGGCTCCTGGGCGGCCGACGACAACACCGACCCGTACGCGCTCTACCAGTGGGACGGCGTCCCGGGTCACGCCCCGGTCAAGCGGCTCGACCTGCCGACGGCGGACCCGGGCGGCTGGGAGGCCATCGCGGAGGTCCCGGACCTGTCGGTCGCGGGGGCGCGGGTGCAGCTGGTGACCGACAGCGGGTCCGCGGACCTGTACGGGGACGGGGTCGAGGCGAAGGACCTGGCCCACCCGGAGTGGAAGAAGTCGCGGACGGTCTGGTTCACGCTGAACTGACCGGCGCCGAACGGATCGGATCCGGTGGCCGGCACGGGGCGGGCCCGGGCCTTGTGTACGGGCGTACGCAACGATGTGTACGCTGGTACACATGCCGTACGTACTGCTCGCCGCCGCCATTGCCGCCGAGGTCGCCGGGACCACCGCCATGAAGTTCAGCGACGGCTTCACGAAGCTGTGGCCGTCGCTGGGCACGGTCGTGGGCTACCTCGTGGCGTTCACGCTGCTCGCGCAGACGCTGAAGTCGATGTCGGTAGGCACGGCCTACGCGATATGGGCCGGCGTCGGCACGGCCGCCATCGCCGCCATCGGCATGGTGTTCATGGGCGAGACGGCCACCGCCGCCAAGCTCGCCGGGATCGCCCTGATCATCGCCGGGGTCGTCCTGGTGAACCTGAGCGGGGCCCACTGATGGCCGCCGGCACGGGGCGCAGGTACGACCCGGACCGGCGCCAGCGGATCATCGACGCGGCGATCCGGGTGGTGGGCGCCAAGGGCATCGCGGGCCTGAGCCACCGCAGCGCGGCGGCCGAGGCGGACGTCCCGCTGGGCTCGACCACCTACCACTTCGCCACGCTGGACGACCTGCTGGTGGCGGCCCTGTCGCAGGTCAACGCCGCCTTCGAGGAGACCGTCGCCGCCTCGCCCGCGCTGGCCGACCCCGGGGCGGACCTGGCCGGGGCACTGGCCCGGCTGCTCGGGGAGTTCCTCGGGGCGGACCGGGGGCGGGCGGAGCTGGAGTACGAGCTCTACCTGGCGGCCCTGCGGCGGCCCGCGCTGCGGCCGGTGGCGGCGCAGTGGTGCGAGTCCGTCGCCGCGGCCCTGTCGGTGCGGACGGACCCGGTGACCGCCCGCGCCCTGGTGGCCGCCATGGACGGCATCGGCCTCCAGGTGCTCCTGACCGGCGCCGCCTACGACGAGGCGTACGCCCGCGAGGTGCTGGGCCGGTTGCTCGCCGGAGCGGGCGGGCCGGGGGCGTCCGGCGGATCAGGGCCGAGCACCGCCCGCTAGGGCACGCGCGGGATCGCCTGGAAGTCGAACGAGGCTCCGTTGTCGGCGGTGTTCGTGTCGCTGGAGCCGGTGATCGACGCATGGATGGTGCCGTTGCCGGTGCTCGTCACCGCGATGAGGAGCGGGATCTGGCCCTTCTCCCCGGCCTTGACGGTGCCGCCCGTGCAGCGGAAGCCGGAGGTTCCGGCGGCCGCGCAGGTGAAACCGCTGAACGTGCCGTTCTCCGGAGGCCGTCGCAGCTTCATCGGCCCCGTCGCCCAGGCCTCGAGCACGACGCCCTTCGCGTCGGCGCCCTTGTTGGTGTACCCCACCCAGTAGTTCCGGTTGGTGCCCGACGGCGGGTTGGCCTCGCCGGTGATCGGGCCGACCGACAGGTCCGTCGGTGCGCTCTGCGGCTTGGAGGCGTCGACGGGGCCCGCGCACACCTTGTTGGACTCGGGGGTGTCGGGATCCTCCAGCTTGTACGCGTTGAGCGGGTTGTCCTCGTAGTGGACGGTCGCCCTGATCGTCGCGCAGTACGCCACACCCGGCTTGATGCCGGTGGCCGACCGTTTGGCCACCCGGCCCGTCCCGGGTATGCCGCCGGGTGCCCGGCGCACGATCTTGGTGTACCCCGGATTGTCCTTCTCGGTGAGGGTCATCGTGTACGCGGTGTCGGGTTCGGAGTTGTCCCGGAAGGTGAGGTAGGCCGTCGGTGCGTCCAGCTGCAGGGTCAGCAGGGTCGGCGCTTTCACGATGGGGTCGGCGGCGGCGGCCGGTGTGGCCGTCGTGGCTGCCAGGCCGCACGCCATGCCGACGCCGAGGGAGAGGTGCAGGACCCGGCGTGTTCGTCTCGCGGATGTCATCGGACTTCCCGTTCCGTCGCGGTACTGGGACCCGCCCCCACCGGTGGCGCCCCTGGCACGGGCGCGCCTGCCCCCGCCTCCGCCCTCCCGTCCGGCACCGTCCATTCTCCGCTCGACCGGCGCCCGCGGCACTCCGGAGGGGGCGTCAGCGCGCGGTGCGCAGCGCCTGCAGCGCCACGGTGACGCTCGCCTCGATGTCGCGGATCGGGTAGATCACCTCGCGCACCGTGCGGTCCCGGTCCAGGACCAGCGTCAGCCGCTTGATCCGGCTGACCCCGCCCGCCCGGAACGTCGGCAGCCGCAGCGCGGCCGTCAGGGCCAGGTCCGCGTCCGACAGCAGCGGGAACCGCAGCCGCTCCGCCTCCGCGAACTCCCGCTGCTCGTCCGGCCGCTGGGTCGACACGCCGTGGACCGTGGCGCCCGCGGCCGTGAACTCCGCGAGCTGGTCGCGGTACGTGCACGACTCCAGCGTGCAGCCCTTGGCGCCCGGGATCCCGGCCCAGCCGGGCGGGTAGGACTCGGCCCGGGCGTACGCGCCGGGGAAGCAGTACAGGACCGTGAACGGGGTGTCGCCCGCCACCGGGTCGCTGAGCTCGCCGAAACGGTCCGGCAGCAGCAGCTCCGGCACCCGCGTGCCGCGCAGCGCGTGCACCCGTTCCGCCTCCCGCGAGGCCTCCTGCGTCGTCGCCGTCATCTCTCCCTCTCCCAGGACCCAGGCGTCTCCCCAGTCCTGGAGGGCCACCAGGACCGGCAGCAGCCCCCGCCCGCGCGGGGTCAGCCGGTACTCGTGCCGCACCGGGCGCTCCTGGTACGGCTCGCGCGACAGCACCCCGGCGTCGACCAGCAGCTTCAGCCGCTCGGCAAGCACCTTCCGGGACATGCCCAGCTCCCGCTGGAACTCCTCGAAGCGGTGCAGGCCGCGCGCGGCGTCGCGGACGATCAGCAGCGTCCACCAGTCGCCCACCACGTCGAGGGCCTGGGCGATCGCGCAGTCGGCGTCGCCGAGGTGTGTGCGCTGGGCCATGGGAACTCCTTCGTCCGTTGACCCAAGGCTGTCATGCTGACATAGTCCGTTCCCAAAAGGAACTCACTCATTTCTCAACGGTGCGGCGGGGGAGTGGTCGGACGTGGTGCAGGCCTTCAAGGACGTGCCGAGAGCGGTGTGGCTGCTGGCGGCGGGGGTGTTCGTCAACGCCGTCGTCAGCTTCACCTTCGTCTTCGTCTTCCTCTACCTGACCGGGCCGCGCGGCCTGGGCACCGCCCAGGCGGGCCTGGTGACCGGCATCGGCGGCATCGGGCTGGTCGCCGGGAACTTCACCGGCGGCTGGTACGGCGACCGCTTCGGCCACCGCCGTGTCCTCCTCGCCGCCTCCACCCTCGCCGGCCTCACCCTCATGTCCTTCCCGCTGCTGCCCGGCGCCCTGCTGTACGCGGCCCTGCCGCTGGCCCAGTACGCCTCCGGGGTGGTCCGGGCCGCCAACTCCGCCCTCGTCGCCGTGACCGTCCCCGAGGGGGGCCGCCGCCAGGCCTTCGCCGTCGTGCGCTGCGTCTCCAACGGCGGCTTCACCCTCGGCCCGCCCCTGGGCGCGCTGATCGCGACCGGGCTCTCGTACGACTGGCTCTTCGTCGGCGACGGCCTCGGCACCCTCTTCTTCGCGCTGTGGACCGCCCGGGTCGTCCCCGCCCGCGGCCGCGCGCGCAGCGCCTCCGCGGCCCCGGACGGGGGTCGGGGCCGCGGACTGCTCGGGGAGCTGCGGCAGCGGCCCGCCGTCCTGGTGCTCCTCGGCGCGATCCTGGTCACCGACGTCGTCTACCGCCAGCAGTACGGCGTCTTCCCCGTCTTCCTCGCCGACCACGGCCTCGACACCACCGACTTCGGCTTCGTGATCGCCCTCAACGGCGCGGTCATCCTGCTGCTGGAGCTGCCCGCCGCCGCGCTGCTGCGCGACCGGCCGCCGCTGCCCGTCATCGGCGCCGGGCTGGTGCTGGTCGCTGCCGGGTACGCGGCGCTGCTGCCCGGGGCGGGGGTGGCCACCGGCGTCGCGATGATGGTGCTGCTCAGCCTCGGGGAGATCCTGTACAAGACCACCGCCACCGCGTACGTCGCCGACCAGGCCCCCGAGCACGCCATCGGGCGGTTCCAGAGCCTGTACGCCGGGGTCTCGGTCAGCGGCGTCGTCCTCGGCCCGGCGCTGGGCGGGGCGGTGTACGCGGCCGCGCCCGGCCTGCTGTGGCCGCTGTGCGCGGCGCTGGCCGCGGGGGCGGGCGCGGCGGTGCTGTACGCGGCCCGGCGGCCCGGGCGGCAGGGGGCGCGCCCGGCACATGAGACCGGTTCGCACCCGCAAGCCGTCGCCGGTTAGGTTTCAGGCATGACTGCTACGCGTACCACCGGCGCCGTCGCCGCCGGACTTGCCACCCTCGCCGCCGACGGCACCGTCCTCGACACCTGGTTCCCCGCCCCCGAGCTCGTCGCCGAGCCCGGCCCGGCCGGCACCGAGCGCCTCACCGCCGAACAGGCCGTGGAGCTGCTGGGCGCCGCCGCGTCCAAGGCGATCCGCAAGGACGGGATCCGCGGCGTCGAGGTCGTGGCCGTCCGCACCGTGATCGCCTCCCTGGAGGACAAGCCGCTGGACGCGCACGACGCGTACCTGCGCCTGCACCTGCTCAGCCACCGCCTGGTCAAGCCGCACGGCCAGAACCTGGACGGCGTCTTCGGCCTCCTCGCGAACGTCGCCTGGACCTCCCTGGGCCCGGTCGCCGTGGACCAGGTCGAGACCGTTCGCCTGAACGCGCGTGCCGAGGGCCTGTACCTGCAGGTCACCTCGATCGACAAGTTCCCGCGGATGACGGACTACGTCGCCCCCAAGGGCGTGCGCGTCGCCGACGCGGACCGCGTCCGCCTGGGCGCGCACCTCGCCGAGGGCACCACCGTCATGCACGAGGGCTTCGTCAACTTCAACGCCGGCACTCTCGGCACCTCCATGGTCGAGGGCCGCATCTCCGCGGGCGTCGTGATCGGCGACGGCTCCGACATCGGCGGCGGCGCCTCCACGATGGGCACCCTCTCCGGCGGCGGCAAGCAGATCATCTCGGTCGGCGAGCGCTGCCTGATCGGCGCGGAGGCGGGCATCGGCATCGCGCTCGGCGACGAGTGCGTCGTCGAGGCCGGCCTCTACCTCACCGCGGGCACCCGCGTCACCCTGCCGGACGGCCAGATCGTCAAGGCCCTGGAGCTCTCGGGCGCCAGCAACATCCTCTTCCGCCGCAACTCGGTCACCGGCACCGTCGAGGCGCGCCCGAACAACGCGGTCTGGGGCGGCCTGAACGAAATCCTGCACTCCCACAACTGACCTCGCGGTCGTCGGCTGCGGCCGCTCCCTGCCTCGCGGCACGGAGCGGCCGGGCTCCGGCCCGGGTCACGGCAGGTCGCTGTACGGCAGGTCCCTGACCTCGGCCTCGAAGGTCAGCCTCACGGGGATGCGGTACGGGACCCAGGCGTCCTCGCCCTGCCGACCGGTGCCCAGCCGGACGTCTCCACGGGCACAGACCGCCTTCCACTCGACGACCAGCTCGACGGCCGTCCGGGGTGCCACCTCCACGCTGACGGATTCCCGGACCGTGAGGCTGGTGCGGCCGCTCAGCGCGTACCGCTGCCCGATCTCCCGCTCCAGCTGCCCCATGACGGAGCCGAGCCCAAGCACCGAGACGGTGGCGCCGCCCCCGCGCTCGGTGACGCTGCTCGATTCGATCCGGACGCTCCGCTCGACGGAGTTCGAGATCTCGAACTGCTTCGTCGCGCAGGAGGTACGGCTCCTGTGGGTGAACGGGTGCCGCTCGACGTCGATGACCTGTTCTTCCGAGCCCGCGGTCTCCTCGATCCCCAGGATCCTCGCGCCGCTCAGGTCGATACCCCCGGCGCGGCGCCCACGCCGGCGGCGCGCCAGCGCCTCGCCGACCGCAGTGCGGGCAGAGCCCGGTGGCCGCGTAGGTCTTCATGTCCGCAGAGGCCCCCGCGGCTTCACGGGGTATGGCCGGCCGGTCGGCGGGTGCTCCCTCCCCGAGCGGGGGAGCGGCCGTCGGGGGCCGGGTCAGTGGAGGGGGAGGGTGCGGATGAGGCCTGCGAAGGCTTCCTCTTCCGCTTCGGTCAGTTCGACCGTCTCCATGGGGTGGCCGGCTGCGGTGCGCTGGGCGGGGATGGCCGCGAGGCCCTCGTGCGCCCCGGGCTCCGGGTGAGGGAACCGGGTGTCCCACAGCATGTGGCCGAGACCGATGACCCAGACGAGGGCCGCCACCAGCAGAACGGCGAGGCCGACTTCCTGGGCGAGGGAGATGGAGGGGAACACGCGTCCTCCAAGGGGACGGCGGGACATGATCGAGCGTGTGGGGACACTCAACACCACAACCCGGGCCGAATGGGTAATGATGTGTCGAGCGTCACGCCAGGGGCGAAAGTCCCCATTTGCCCGCCGGGGTCGGCCTCGGGGGCTTGCTCCGGGCGTTCTTCGGGCGTCTCCGGAGGTCTCCGGGCGTCTTGGGGCCCTCGTCAGCCGTCCAGGCCGAGCTTGAAGCCCTCATGGCTGCGGGCGAAGCCGAGGCGCTCGTAGAAGCGGTGCGCCCCGCTCCGCCGCTTGTTGCTGGTCAGCTGGACCAGCCCGCACCCGCGCCCGCGGGCCCGCTCCACCGCCAGCCGCATCAGCTCCGCGCCGAGCCCGCCGCCGCGCCGGTCCTCGCGGATCCGGACCGCCTCCACCAGTGCCCGCTCCCGGCCGCCCTGGCCCAGCCCCGGTATGTACGTCAGCTGGAGGCAGCCCACCACGGCGTCCGCGTCGGCGAGGACCAGCATCTCGTTGCGCGGGTCCGCCGCGATGGCGGCGAAGGCCTGCTCGTGGGCCTCGGTGACCTCGGCCCGCTCCTCGCCCGCATCGGCGAGCAGGGCGAGTACGACGGGCAGGTCCTGGCGGGTGGCTTCGCGGAACTCCATGGCCAGGAGTGTGGCAGGGGGCCCGGCCGGGACGGCGACCGGACCCCCTGCGGACTGGGGAGGGCGGGAGCTGGGCTACCGCGCCCCGGTGTTACGGACGGAAGCGCAGGACCTGCGGGTCGTGGTCGCTGTTCTGCGCCGAGAACTCCGCGTTGATGTGCACGCTGTCGTACGCGTAGGACTTGATCGCCGGGCTGACCAGGATCTGGTCGAGGACCTGCGCGTTGCCCTGGTAGACGTAGGAGTAACGTTCCGCCTTCGGCAGCGACTTGATGGCCGAGTACAGCACGCCGCCGTCCTCCAGCGCCTTCGCCGTCCCGGAGAACTCGAAGTCGTTGATGTCGCCGACCGCGAGGACCTTGGCGTTCTTGTCGACCGCCAGCAGCTCCTTGACGAAGCCGTTCACGGCCTGCGCCTGCTGCAGCCGCTTGGCCTCCGAGGACCGCACCGGCGGCTGGTGGTGCGAGGCCAGGCCCTCGTCGCCGCCCTTCGAGCTGAAGTGGTTGGCGATCACGAAGACCGTGCGGCCGCGGAAGACGAACTCGCCGGCCAGCGGCTTGCGGCTGTCCTTCCACGCCGCGTTCGCCGGGTCGATGCGGCCGGGGGAGTGGGTGAGGGCCGCGTGGCCCTTCTCCGTCGTCACACCGGTCGCCGTCGCGGAGTCGCCGGCGGCGCGGTCGGTGAAGGAGACGCGCTCGGGGTTGAACAGGAACACCTGGCGGATGTTGCCGCCGGGCTCCCCGCCGTCCTTGTTGTTCTCCGGGTTGACGGTCCGCCACTGGTAGGCCGGGCCGCCCGCCGCCGCGATCGCCGTCGTGAACTTCGTCAGGGTCTGCTCCGCGGAGACGGTGCCGTCGTTCTTGGCGCCGTTGTCGTCCTGGATCTCCTCCAGGGCCAGGATGTCGGGCGAGGCCAGGTTCTCCACGACCGCCTTCGCGAGCGCGTCGAACTTCTCCTGCGGGTCGCTCGGGTCGAGGTTCTCCACGTTGTACGTGGCCACCGCAAGCTCGCCCGGCGCCTGCGCCTTGGTCTTCTCGGGGGCGAGCGTGCCCTTCGCGACCGTGCCCAGGGTGCGGGCCACCAGCGTGTAGCCGCCGAACTGGTTGAAGTCCATCGGGCCTTCGGTGCGGCCGGTCAGCTTGTCGCCGACGTCGGCCACGGGGAAGGGCTGCTGCGCGAGCGGCGCGAGCTGCTGGATCTGGAGCCGGCCGGTGTTCTGGGACTCGTACGAGCCGTAGATCGTGCCGCCGCGCTTGGCGGTGTTCTCCCAGCCCTTGACGGTCACCCACATCTCCGCGTACGGGTCGGTGGCGCCGACGACGCGGGAGGTGCCGATGGCGATGTTCATGCCCTCGAGGGACTCGTAGTAGTCCAGGGCGTAGCGGGAGGGCTCCAGGGCCAGGCCGTTGATGCTGCCACCGGCGGCCGGGTCGCCCGCGGGGGCGTACTCGGCGGGCACCGAGTACTCGTTGACGGCGACGGCCTCGGGCAGGGCATTGCCGGAGGAGACCACGGTCACGGCGGGCTTGGTGATCTGGGTGACCGACTGGTTGCCGGAGGCCGCGCCACCGGGGACGTACTCGCCGACCGTGCCGGAGACCTTGACCGCGTCGCCGACGGCGACGGTCGGGGCCGAGCCGGTGAAGACGAAGATGCCCTCGCTGGTGGCCGCGTTGTCGTCGGCGTCGGGGTCCTGCATCCAGAAGCCGCGCGAGCCGTACGTGCGCACGCCCGTCACGATGCCCTCGACGTCGGCGACCTGCTTGCCGTTCAGGGGGGATATACGGGTGGTGCCCTGGATGTCGTGGATGCGTACCGCGTCGGCGGACGCGGCGCCTTCGGCGGCATCGGCGGTGCCCGTGAGCAGGCCGGTGGCCAGCGCGCCGGCGACGAGGGCGGCAACGGCGGCGGAACGGGGATGCGAGGAGCGCATGGTCAAGGAACTCCGGTGTGTGGAGAGGAAAAGCGGCAGGAGGTGAAGCGTGAAACGTGAAGCGTGGTGGAGCGTGGATGCGGCCGGAAATCTGCGGTGGTCGACGGCCGTGCCGTGGCGTCCGCAGGCGTCCGGGAGGTTCCCCCGAGGTTCTACGCGCGTCAATTTCCTGCGTGACCAGCGAAGTTGTCAAGACCTCCAGGGCGTACGGGGGGCAACTGTGAGATGAACCAAAGGCATCCCCGCCGGAGACGCCCGAAATGCGTCTACTCTGGTGCGCCGGATGGCCGCCGAAGGCCATGCGATCCGCCCGCCGCGAGGAGACCGCCCCGATGTCCGCACAGCCGCACCCCACGCTGCCGCCGGTACGGCTGCCCTCCGAAGCGGAACTCGCCCGCGAGGCCCTCGGCGCGCCCCTGTTCGCCCGCGCCGTCCGCCTCGCCCGCTGGGCCGGACCCGACACCCGCGTCGGCGTCGGCGGCGAACTCGCCGCCGACGGGCTGGCCGAGGCCGCGGCGGCCCTCGGCCTCGACCCGGCCGACGAGGACGCCCCGGTGCTCGCGAGCCAGGCGTGGCGCGTGGCGCTGGACACCGGTCTCGTCGAGGTGACGGAACCGGAGGAAAACGGGGAGGAAGACGACGGCGAGGAGGAGTACGGCACCGCCGCACCCGGCGAGGACCTGGCCCTGGTGGCCGGCGGCGCGCCCGCCGACGTCCTCGACCTGTGGCTGGCCGCCCTGGACACGGTGCTCGCCGACGTGGCCGTGCCCGACCTGGACGACCTCGTCGACGCCCTGGAGGAGGGCGGCACGATCGACTTCGACCGCCTCGACTGGAACCCGCAGCGCGAGGCCGACTTCCTCGACGGGGTCCTCGCCAACCTCTACCTGCTGACCGCCGCCGAGCGCGGGGCCGGCCAGGGCCCGGTGCCGCTGCCCGTGCTCGCCGCCTCCATGGTCGTGCCCGAGGGCATGGGCGCCCCCACCGACGCCGTCCTGGAGCAGGTCTCGGACGCGATGATGCGCCTCGACGACCAGTTCCGGCAGCTGGAGCCGATCGGGCTGGTCGAGTTCCGGCCCGTCGACGAGGCGCTGATGGCGGACGCGGACGACGAGGAGCTCGCCGCCGGCTCCGTGGCCGGCGAGCTCGACGACGAGGACGTCGCCCGGTACGGGATGGTCCGCCTGACCCCCCTCGGCCTGTACGGGGTCCGCGCCCGCATGCGGGAGGCCGGCATCGCGGCCCCTGCCGTCGGGGAGCTGGCCGACAAGGGCGCGGACGCGCTCCTCGACGCGGTCTGCGACTACCCGGAGCGCGCCGCCCAGGCGGAGATCGGGCAGTGGCTCGACGGCCGCGGCCTGCCCGAGGCGGTGGCCGAGCTGCTCGCCGCGGCCCGGGGCGCCGACGCGGCCGCCCCGCTGCGCCGGCTGCGCTGCCAGCAGGCCCTCGCCCTGGCCGGGCCGGAGGCCGAGCCGGCGGTGCGGGCGGTGCTGGACGACCCGGAGCTCGGCGGGCTCGCGCGGGTGTGGCTGGCCGAGCGAGGGGCGGCCGACGTACCGGCGCCGGACGCGGAGCTCGTGTACTGGCTGACCGTGGACACCATCGCGGCGCAGCTGGCCGCGGACGGGCCGTTCGGCCCGGGGGCCGCGGGTGCGGGGGGCACTTCGGGCGCCTCGCAGGGTGAGGCGGCGGAACTGCCGCTGCTGATGGAGTCCCTGACCTCCCACCACACCGGCTTCTTCGACCGGGCCTGGCGGGTCGAGCACCCGGCGACGGCCGAGGTCCTGGAGGCCATGGGCCGGCTGCACCCGGACCGCAAGGCCGCCAAGGAGGCCCGCAAGGCGGCCTTCAAGGCCCGGTCGCGCCGGCGCTGACGGGCGCCGGCGGCGCGGGACGCCGGGCAGGGTGTGCGTCCGAGCCCGGCAGGGCGTGGTGCTGCCGACACGGGGCCGTGCGCCGAAGAGGGGCGGAACGAGACGTTCCTGAGGCCGTGTCGGCCATTGCGGCCCTCGGCAAGGGGTCGGTCGGCGGCCACGGGTAGTTCAGCCGCGGTTCACGTGCGGGCGGGAGCGTGTGCGCCGACCGCACGACAGGCGCGCACCACCTCCCCACCCCTGGAGACCCGATGCCCCTCAGCCGCAGAGACTTCACCGCCCGCACCGTCCTCGCCGGCGCGGGAGTCGCGCTCACCGGAACGGTCGGCGCCCTCGCCACCGCGCCGGGAGCCCTCGCCGCCGACGACTCCGCCCTGCGCGACGAGCAGGGCCGGCCCTGCGAGCCCGGCTACGGCCCGCTCGTTCCCGACCCGGCCGGACTCCTGGCCCTGCCCGCCGGCTTCACCTACCGCGTCCTGACCCACAGCGGCGTCACCACCCTCGAATCCGGCGAGTCCACCCCCTCCAACCACGACGGCACGGCCGCCTTCGAGGGCCACCGCGGGGTGACCCTCCTCGTCAACAACCACGAGCTGAAGGGCAAGCGCGCCAACTGGGCGCACCCCGTCCCGCTCACCGAGGGCCTGGTCTACGACCCGGGCGCGGCCGGCGGCTGCACGGTCGTCGAGGTCCGCCGCGGCGGCGAGGTCGCCGAGTGGGTGGGCGTGGCCGGTACCTCGACCAACTGCGCCGGCGGCGCCACCCCCTGGGGCACCTGGCTGACCTGCGAGGAGACCGAGGACCTTGCGGGCAAGAACGGCATGACCAAGGACCACGGGTACGTCTTCGAGGTCGACCCGCACGACCGCCGCGCCAACCGCGACCCGCAGCCGGTCAAGGCCTTCGGGCGCTACGCGCACGAGGCCGTGGTGATCGACCCGCGCCAGGGCCACGCCTATCTGACCGAGGACGCCTCCGGCCCCAACGGGCTGCTCTACCGCTGGACCCCGCCCAGCGGCTTCCGCCACGGGCGCGGCCGGCTCCGTACGCTGGCGGCCGACGCCGGGGTGCTCGCGGCCGCCCAGTGCTTCGACAGCGCCGGACGGTTCGTCGACGACCTGTCACGGGCGACGAAGACGGGCACCGTCTACGGCGTCGACTGGACGGCCGTGCCGGACCGCGACGCGCGGACGGTGTCGGTGCGCAAGCAGTTCGCGGACGGCGCCGTGACGCGCGCCCGGAAGCTGGAGGGCATGTGGTGGGCCGACGGGGGCGCGTACTTCGTCTCCTCCTACGCCCGTGAGGAGAGCCCGGGCGCGGCGCACGACGGGCAGGTGTGGTTCTACGACCCGAAGCGGCGCACGATCACGCTGAAGGTGCTGCTCGGGGTGAACGCGAACCCGGCGCAGGACGGCGCCCTCGACGGCCCCGACAACATCACGGTCTCCCCGTACGGCGGTCTGATCATCGCGGAGGACGGCAGCGGCCTGCAGCACCTGTTCGGCGCGACCGAATCGGGCCGCACCTACCCGCTGGCGCGCAACGAGCTGAACATCGGCACGGAGCAGCAGCCGGAGTACTCCGAGTTCACCGGGGTCTGCTTCTCTCCGGACGGGCGCACCCTCTTCGCCAACATTCAGGAGCCGGGCATCATGCTGGCCATCACCGGGCCCTGGCGCCGCGCGCACTGAGCACGCCCCACCCGGGGCTGCGGCCACACTGCGTGACGCCTGGTGTGGCACCGGGGCGCAACGCCGGGCCGAGTACCGACGGCTGCGCCGCCGCCCGTCACTGGGCGGCGGCGAACTCGGCGAGCATTTCGGCGCGGCTGGCGTTGGCCCATTCCTCGAGCAGGAACTCGTACGCCTCGGAGGGCCATTCGTCATCCACCCTGGACTCGACGAGGTGCCGTATCGCCTCGTTCGCCTCTGCGGCGGACGGGCGGGCGGGACCCGCGGGCCGGAGTGTGCTGTACATGCTTCCAAGGCTACGGGCGGGCACTGACAGTCACCTCCGCTTTTGGGGTGTAATCCATCACCTCGGCCGGTCCGGGCCGCCGGCCCCGACCGGCCCGTGGTGGCTCCACGTGGCCGCTCACCTGCTCAGAGTGCCGTCGAGCCGGGCTGGACCATCCCGCGCACTGTGCGCGACTTCACAAACTCCCCGATGGCCGTCATCTCCCATTCCCCCGAGGACTGGCGGAGCAGCTTCGCCATCATCACGCCCGTCTGCGGCTCGGCGCTCGTGAGGTCGAAGCGCACCAGCTCCTCGCCGCTCGCGGCGTCGATCAGGCGGCAGTAGGCCTTGGCCACCTCGGTGAACTTCTGGCCGGAGAACGAGTTCACGGTGAAGACCAGGCCGGTCGCCTCCGCGGGCAGCCGGCCGAGGTCGACGACGATCACCTCGTCGTCCCCCGCGCCCTCGCCCGTGAGGTTGTCCCCCGAGTGCTTGATGGCCCCGTCGAGGATGGACAGCCTGCCGAAGTAGCAGCTGTCGATGTGGTTGCGCTGCGGTCCGTACGCGATGACCGAGGCGTCGAGGTCGATGTCCCGGCCGCCGTACGCGGGCTCCCAGCCCAGGCCCATCTTCACCTGGGAGAGCAGCGGGCGGCCGTTCTTGACCAGGGACACGGTCTGGTTCTTCTGGAGGCTGACCCGCCCCTTGTCGAGGTTGATCTTCCCGGTGCCGGCGGGAGCCGCGGCCGGCGGCTGGGCGGCCGGCGGGGCTGCGGGCGGCTGCGGGGCGGCCGGCGGGAGGGTGGCGGCCTGCGGTTGGGTGGCGGCCTGCGGTTGGGTGGTGGCGGCCGCCGCCGGGGCCGGCCCCTCGTCCACGGTGACCCCGAAATCGGTGGCGATGCCGGCGAGCCCGTTGGCGTACCCCTGGCCGACGGCGCGCACCTTCCACACGCCGCCGCGCTGGTAGACCTCCACCACCAGCAGCGCCGTCTCGGTGCCCAGCTGCGGCGGGGTGAAGGTGGCGATCACCGCGCCGGTGTCCGCATGGCGCACGGTGGCGGTCGGCTCGATGCCCTGGAACGTCTGCCCGGCCGCATCCGGACTGGCGGTGACCACGATGCGCTCGATGCCGGCCGGCAGGGCCCCGGTGTCGACGGTGATGGAGTCGGGCGCCGTCCCGCCTCCGGAGCGGTGGCTGACACCGGGTCCGGACGGCTGGTTGTAGAAGATGAAGTCGGCGTCGGAACGCACCTTGCCGTCCGCCGCGAGGAGGAGCCCCGACACGTCGAGCCGCACCGGGGCAGCCACGTCCACCGTCACCCGGACGGCGTTGAGCGGCAGGTTGGAACCAGGGGTCATAGCGGTCATGCCGGGAGAACGACCGGCGGGGCCGTGCCGTTCCCCGACGTCAGCCCCGGTTGCGCGGGTGGTTGCGGGCGACCCGCTCGTTGCCGAACTTGTACGCCCCCGTCCAGCGGGCCATCACCAGCTGGGCGTCCCCGGACTCGACCTCGGCCAGGAACTTCTCGGCGCGGGCGCCGCGCAGGGTGCCGGCCGTCCGGCCGCGGTGGGTGATGACGACGCAGCCGTCGCCCCGTTGCTCGTACGTGAATCCGTGCGGTCTCGACATGGGCCGCAGCCTGCCCCGCACGGGGCGGGGCGGGCAACGGGATTTGCTCAGCCTGCCGGCTGCACCGCGGCGTCCGGTGCTCCGGTGACGCGGCGCGGCAGCCCCAGCGGGTTGGCCTCGCGCAGCTCCGGCGGAAGCAGCGGATCCGGCACCGACTGGTAGGCCACCGGCCGCAGCCAGCGCTCGATCGCGGTCGCCCCGACCGACGTGGAGTGCGAGGTCGCCGCCGGGTAGGGGCCGCCGTGGTGCTGGGCCGGTGCCACCGCGACCCCGGTCGGCCAGCCGTTGACCACGATCCGCCCGGCCAGCGCCGTGACCCGGGCGATCAGCTCCGCCGCGGGGCCCGGAGCCCCGGCGGCCTCGTCCGCGGACAGCTGGAGGGTGGCGCTCAGGTTCCCGGCGAGCAGGTCCAGCACGGCACCGGCCTCCCCCTGGTCCGCGTACCGTACGACCACGGTCACCGGGCCGAAGCACTCCTCCAGCAGCAGCCCGTATGCGCCGCCCGCGAGGAGCCGCTCGGCCGGCACGCTCAGATACCCCGCCCCGACGGTGTGCTCCCCGCCGGCGCCGGGGGCGACGGGAGCGTCGACGCCGGGCAGCGCGGCCCGCTCGGCGACCCCGGCGAGGAAGTTCTCCCGCATCCGGTGGTCGAGCAGGACGCCCGGGCCGGTCTCGCCGAGCGCCTTGGCGAGGGCCTCGGCGATCCGGTCCCCGGCCGCTCCCTCGGGGACCAGGACCAGGCCCGGCTTGACGCAGAACTGGCCGACGCCGAGGGTGACGGAGGCGGCGAGCCCGGCACCGATCTCCTCGGCGCGCTCGGCGGCGGCAGCGGGGGTGACGACGACGGGGTTGAGGGAGCCGAGTTCGCCGTGGAAGGGGATGGGTACGGGCCGGGCGGCGGCCGCGTCGAACAGGGCGCGCCCGCCGCGGAGGGAACCGGTGAACCCGGCCGAGGCGACGAGGGGGTGGCGGATCAGCTCCAGACCCGCGTCGAACCCGTGGACCACGCTCACCACGTCGGCCGGCAGGCCTGCCGCCGCGGCCGCCTGGCGCAGCAGCGCGCCGCACAGCTCGGAGGTCGCCGGGTGGTCGGGGTGCGCCTTGACGACCACGGGGCAGCCGGCGGCCAGCGCACTCGCGGTGTCGCCGCCCGGGACGGAGAAGGCGAGCGGGAAGTTGGAGGCGGCGTAGACGGCCACCACGCCCAGGGGCACCTTGTAGCGGCGCAGTTCGGGGCGCGGCGGCGTGAGCGAGGGGTCCGCCCGGTCGATCCGGATGTCGAGGTAGCCGCCGTCCTCGACGGCGTCGGCGAAGGCCCGCAGCTGGCCGGTGGTGCGGGCGAGCTCGCCGGTGAGCCGGGCCGGCCCGAGGGCGGTCTCGGCGTCGGCGGTCTCGACCACGCGGGCGACGGCCCCGTCCAGCAGGTCCGCGGCCGCGCGCAGGAAGGCGGTGCGGGCGGTGCGGTCTGCGAGCGCGGCCCGGGTGGCGTGCGCGGCGCGCACCGCCTCGTCCACCTCGCGGGGTCCGGCCTCCACCGTGACCTGCGCGCGCTGCTTCCCGGTGCGGGGGTCCACACTCCAGACTGGGGTTGCTGCCATGCCGCACTGCCTCCTGGATCCACGCCGACCCGCGCGAGTCGTTCAGAGTCGTTCAGTATTCTGAACGCCGTTCTGGTGGATGAATGATCTCCATCCGTTGCGGACTCTATTTCCGCGCCTTTCGCGTGACAAGAGACAAGAGGGGCAAGAAGACGAATGAACAGAGGTGAGTCGGGCCGGTCCGCTGCCGGACCGGAAGCGGTGGATGCGGGGGAGACGGCGACAGCGGCGGCAGCGGTGCGTGCCGTGGAAGCGGGGGATGCGGCGGAAGCGCCGGGCGGGGCGGCTCCGGCGGCCGTCAAGTCCGCCGTCCGCACGGTCGTCCTCCTGGAGCACTTCGCCGCGCGGCCGGGCCTGCACAGCCTGGCCGACATCCAGCACGACCTGGGGCTGCCCAAGTCCAGCCTCTACATGCTGCTCCGCACGCTGGTGAACCTGGGGTGGGTGGAGACCGACGCGACGGGGACGCGGTACGGCATCGGCGTACGGGCCCTGCTGGTGGGCAGTTCGTACATCGACGGGGACGAGGTGGTCGCCGCGGCCCGGCCCACCCTGGACCGCCTCTCCGAGGACACGACCGAGACCATCCACCTGGCCCGGATGGACGGCACGAGCGTGGTCTACCTGGCCACCCGCCAGTCCCAGCACTACCTGCGGCCGTTCACCCGCGTCGGGCGCCGCCTGCCCGTCCACTCGACCGCCCTGGGCAAGGCGCTGCTGGCCACGCACTCCGACGCCGAGGTACGGGCGCTGCTGCCGCAGCGGCTGGAGGCGGTCACCGAGCACACCGTCACCGACCGGGAGCAGCTCATCGATGAGCTCGCGCTGGTACGGGAGCAGGGCTACGCGGTGGACCGGGAGGAGAACACCCTCGGGCTGCGCTGCTTCGGCGTGGCCGTGCCGTACCGGACGCCGGCGCGGGACGCGGTGAGCTGCTCGGTGCCGGTGGCCCGGTTGACGGCGGAGCACGAACACGCCATCAAGGAGGCGCTGTTCGCGGCGCGGGACCGGCTCTCGGTGGTGACCCGGCGCATGTGAGGCGGTGGAAGGAGGGGCTCCTCCCCCGGGCGGGGGAGGCGGTTCCCCTTCGTGGGGGAGGTGCCGGGGCCGGTGGGGGCGGGATCGTGGAGCCATGACCACACGAGCAGCGGTGCAGCAGACGAACAGCGCGGTGAAGGCCCCGGCCCACGGCCCGGTGAACGGCCCGGCGTCCGACCTCGGCCCGGGCCGGGTGCAGCGGATCCTGCGGGCGGTGGCCGTCATCGCCACGGTGCCGTACCTGGTCCTCAAGGCCGCCTGGCTGTCGGGGAGTCACATCGGGATACCCGAGGGCAGCGTGCTGCTGAAGGGCGGGCTGTTCCTCACGGTGGCCAATGCCGTCACCGTGGCGATGGACGCCGCGGTGATCGTGCTCGCCCTGCTGCTCACCAGACCCTGGGGCAGACGGGTGCCCGGCCGGCTGCTGCTTGTGCCGGCCTTCACGGCCACCGGACTGCTCACCCCGATCATGACCGCGTTCCCCGGTCAGATGCTGGTCAGGGCGCTGGGCATGGGGGCGAGCGAGGCGGTCGAGGCGGCCCGGGAGCCCTTCCTCGACCCGTGGGTGTTCACGGTGGTCTACGGCGGCTTCACGATTCAAGGACTCGCCCTGGCCGGGCTGTTCGTGCCCTACGCGCGGCGGCGCTGGGGCCGGGTCTGGCAGGGCGTGCTGGGCACGCGGCTCCCGTTGCCCACGGGGGTGGTGGCGGGAGCCGCGGCCGCGCTCGGCACTGCGGTGGGTGCGATACACCTGTACTGGGCCTTCGGCGGCAGTGCCGGGCTGGGCGCCGAGAGGGCGGCGCTGTACTCCGCGGAGACAGGTGTGGTCTCGGGCGTCCACGCGGTGTGCGCCCTGCTCGCAGGCCTGGGGGCGCTGCTGCTGGCCCGGGGCGGGGCGCGCCGGGCATGGTGGCCGCTGGCCCTGGCGTGGATCGGCGCGGCGGAGATGCTGGCCTGGGGGCTGTTTCTGGTGGTGGCCGCGCTGGGACCGGACCTCGGGTCGGGCGACGGGACCCCGGTCGTGATCTTCCTGACCTACGCTGGCCAGGTGGTCACCGGATGCCTCATTGCCGTGGTTTTGGCCCGGTTCGCCGCCGCACGGCGCGCGGCGGTCTGACGGGGGAGTCGGACCGGCGGGAGCGGGCGCATTTGGAAAGGGGGATGGGGTGCGGATCGGAACAGAGCCGGAGCGAAAACCGGGAACGGGGCCGGCGCTGGGGTGGCTCTTCGGGGCGCGGGCTCGGCTGCGCTGGGTGCACCTGATCCTCGGCGGGGCCCTGCTGATGCCGTACTTCCTGCTCACGCAGGTGGCGGTCGGCGTCCTCGCCGGGGGGGTCAACGCCCTGGCCTCGACCCCGCTGACCTTCATCGCCTACGGGGTGTCGGTGCCGCTCGCGGCGCTGACCGCGGTGTTCGGGCCGGTCCGGCCGCTGTCGGTGGCCGCCGTGCGGGCGATGTGCGGGGTGCCGGGGGAACTGCTGGCCGAGGGGCCGGCCCGGTCCTGGGCGGCGCGGGGCAGGGCCGCCGCCTGGTGGGCCCTGCACCTCGGGCTCGGCGCGGCGGTCAGCGGGATGAGCCTCGCGGTGCCGCCCATGGCGGTGGTGCTGATCGCGCTGCCGTTCTTCGGCTCCTTGCGGAGGGTCCGGGAAGGGCCGGTCTGGTTGAGCGCCCTGGCGTCGCCTTACACCGCGCCCTTCCTCGGGATCGGGATGCTGGCCGGGCTCGTCCTGTGCGCCGCCGGCGCGGGGGTGCTGCTCGCCCGGGCGGCGCCCCGGCTGCTCGGGCCGACGGCGGCGGACCGGCTGGCCGCGGCCGAGGAGCGGGCCGCGGACCTCGCCGTGCGCAACCGGCTGGCCCGGGAGCTGCACGACGCGGTCGGGCACGCGCTGAGCGCCGTCACCCTCCAGGCGGTCGCGGCCCGGCGGGTCCTCGACAGCGACCCCGCGTTCGTACGGGAGGCGCTGGCCGCGATCGAGGACACCACCCGGCGGACCGTGGGGGAGCTGGACGCCGTACTGGGCCTGCTGCGGGACGGGGACCCGGGCCGGCCGGACGCGGCGCCGGCCCCGACCCTCGCCGCCGACCTCGACGGGCTGCTGGCCCGCACCCGGGCCTCCGGCACCACCGTCACCGCCCACCAGGAGCCCGGGCCCGCAGGGGACTGGGCGCAGATACCCGCGATCGCCTCCCGCGAGGCGTACCGGATCGTCCAGGAGGGCCTGAGCAATGCCCTGCGCCACGGCGCGGGGACCGTAGAGCTGCGGATCGCCGTGCAGGAGACGACCGACGGCACGGGCAGCGCACACCGCGAACTGGAGATCACCATGACCAATCCGCCCGGAACCGGCGACGGGCCGGCGGCCCGCAGCACCGGGGGCCGCGGGCTGCACGGCGCCGCCGAGCGGGCCGCCCTGCTCGGCGGCCGCGTCGAGGCCGGTCCGCACCGGGGGCTGTGGCGGCTGCGGGCCGTCCTCCCGCTCGGGGCGGGTGCCCGATGAGCCGGCCGCCGCTGCGCATCGTCCTCGCCGACGACGAGCGGATGGTGCGCACCGCGCTGCGGGTCATCCTCGACGCCGAACCCGGGCTGGAGGTGGTCGGCGAGGCCGCCACCGGCGCCGAGGCCGTGTCCGTGGTCCGCTCGCTGGCGCCCGACGTGGTGCTCATGGACGTCCGGATGCCGGAGATCGACGGCATCCGGGCCACCGAGCAGATCCTCGCCACCATGGCGGAGCCGCCCAAGATCGTGGTCGTCACCACCTTCGAGAACGACGCCTACGTCTACGACGCGCTGCGCGCCGGAGCCGCCGGGTTCCTGCTGAAGCGGGCCGACCCCGACGAACTGATCGGCGCGGTGCGGCTGGTCGCCCGCGGCGACTGCCTGCTCTTCCCGGCGGCCGTGCGCTCCCTGGCCGACTCGCACGCGGCCGCCGCCGGCCCGGCGGCGCCCTGGGTGGCCCGGCTCACCGACCGGGAGGCCGACGTACTGCGCCTGATGGCCACCGGGCTGTCGAACCACGAGATGAGCGAGCGCCTCGGCGTCGGCCCCCAGACCGTCAAGACGCACGTCGCCGCGGTCCTGGCCAAAACCGGCTCCCGCGACCGCACGCAGGCCGTCATCGCCGCGTACGAAGGGGGGTTCATCATGAGGAAAAGCTGAGAACCCGGCCACAATCGGGGCAGAGGGGAACGCCCGGGCCCCTTCGATCGTCTCTTCGGAAGATGAACAAGACGATCAGGCGTGCGTCGGTCTTCTGCCTGCTCCTGGTGCTCGCCCTGCTGCTGCGGGTCACATGGGTGCAGGCGTATCAAGGCAAGGCCCTCGCAGACAACGAGAACAACCGGCGGAACCTCATCGGGCAGTACGAGAACCCGCTGGGCAACATCATCGTGGGCGGGGAGGCGATCACCGGCTCGGTCAAGACCGGCGGCAAGGACTTCGGGTACAAGCGGACCTATACCAACGGTGAGCTCTACGCGCCCGTCACCGGCTTCAGCTCGCAGGCGTTCGGCACGAGCATGCTGGAGGGTGTCTACAAGAAGATCCTCAACGGCTCCGACGACCGCCTGAAGACCGTGATGGACATGATCACGAACAAGCGGGCCTCGCCGGGCAACGTCCTGACCACCATCGACAAGGACGTCCAGAAGGCCGCGTACGACGCGCTGCAGGGCAAGCAGGGCTCCGCCGTCGCGATCAACCCCGCGACCGGCGAGATCCTCGCCATCGTGAACAACCCGTCCTTCGACCCGGGCCGTATCTCCGGTGCCAACGACGGCGAGGCCTGGAAGGAGCTGTCCGCCGACAACGGCAAGGCCATGGAGAACGTGGCGCTGCGCAAGCCGCAGGCGCCCGGCTCCACCTTCAAGCTGGTCACCATGGCGGCGGCCATCGAGAACGGGCTGGTCACCAACATCGACGCGCCGACCGGCACCCCGGACCCGTACACGATCCCGGGCACCAAGACCCTGCTGCCCAGCGAGGCCGGCTCGGCCGCCTGCAACAACGTCTCGGTGCGCACGGCGCTGCGGCTGTCCTGCAACAACGTCTTCGCCGAACTCGCCTCCAAGCTGGGCCAGGACAAGATGCGCGCGACGGCCGAGAAGCTTGGCTTCAACGCGAACGTCGAGACCCCGGTGACCACGCGGCTGCCGAGCAAGTACCCGTCGAAGAAGATGTCGGTCGACCAGGTCGCGCAGACCGGTATCGGCCAGTTCGACGTGCAGGCGACCCCGCTCCAGATCGCCATGGTCACGGCCGCGATCGAGAACGACGGCAAGCTCGTCGCCCCGCACTCGGTCTCCGAGGTCACCGACTCCGGCGGCACCGTCCTGGAGAGCTTCAAGAACCCCAAGGTCCAGCAGGTCCTGAGCCCCAAGACCGCCTCGATGCTGCGGGACGCCATGAAGACCGTCGCCACCGAGGGCGGCGGCAAGCCCGCGCAGGTGTCGGGCGCCGAGGTCGGCGGCAAGACCGGCACGGCCCAGCGCGGCGTGAAGAACAGCCTTCCGCCGCTGGCCTGGTTCACCTCGTACGGGAAGATGAACAACAAGCAGATCGCGGTCGCCGTGATGATCGAGAACTCGGACACCGACCGGTCCGAGATCGGCGGCGGCCGGCTGGCCGCCCCCATCGCGCAGAAGATGATGGAGGCGTGGCTGAAGAAGTAGCCATGCCCACCGCGCCCTGGACGCGCCGGGAACCGAACGAGGTTCCCGGCGCGTTTCCCTTCCCATGATCAGGACCGCGAGACCCGCAGACCTCGATGACATCGCCGCCCTCCACACCCGGGCGCGCGCCACCTACTACCGGGGCCGCATCCCCGAACAGGCCTATGCCGGCGCGGCCGAACTCGCGCGGACCCGGGAGGGCTGGTCGCGCGCCGTGGCCCGCGCCGCCGCCGAAGGCGGGGTGCTGTGCGCGGAGGAGGACGGCGAGCTCACCGGGGTCGCCGCGTTTCGCACCGCCGACGGCGTGACCACGCTCACCCAGCTCCACGTCGACCCGGCCCACTGGCGCCGCGGCACCGGCGCCGCCCTGCACGCCGCCTGCCTGGCCGCCTGGCGGCGGGCCGGCGTCGACCGGGTCCGCCTGGAGGTCTACGAGCACAACCTGCGCGCCCAGGCCTTCTACGCCCGCCACGGTTGGCTCCCGGACCCCTCCGCGCCCCGCTCCGGCTCCCACCTCACGCTCTGGCTCAGGATCCCGCCTGCGTCCGGGGAATGAGACGCTCCGATAGGTGGTTGAACGTGAAACCGCCGCGGCCCTGCGTCGCGGCGGCGTCGTCGTCCACCGAACCCGGAGAGAAGAAGGAACATGCGCGTCGAGATCTGGAGCGACATCGCCTGCCCCTGGTGCTACATCGGCAAGGCCCGCTTCGCCAAGGGGCTGGCCGCGTTCGCGCACCGCGACGAGGTGGAGGTCGTCTTCCGCTCCTTCGAGCTCGACCCGAACAGCGCCAAGGGCGTCACCGCCCCGGTCCTGGAGATGCTCGCCAAGAAGTACGGCCGCACGCTCGACGAGGCGCGCGGCATGGAGGAGCACGTCGCGGCCGCGGCCCGCTCCGAGGGCCTGGACTACCGCACCGACGGCCGCGACCACGGCAACACCTTCGACATCCACCGGCTGCTGCACCTGGCCGCCGCCCGCGGCCGCCAGGAGGAGCTGCTCGACCTCGCGTTCCGCGCCAACTTCGCCGAGGAGCGGTCCGTCTTCGACCCCGAGGTGCTGCTCGCGCTCGCCGTCGAGGCCGGACTCGACGAGGCCGAGGCCCGCGCCGTCCTCGCCGACGACTCGGCGTACGCCGCGCAGGTACGGGCCGACGAGCGCGAGGCGGCCGAACTTGGCGCCAACGCCGTGCCGTTCTTCGTCCTCGACCGCCGCTACGGCATCTCCGGCGGCCAGCCGGCCGAGGTGTTCACCCGTGCCCTGGAACAGGCCTGGGCCGGCCGCGAGATCGAGGAACCGCAGCCCACGGCCGAGGCCTGCGACCCGGACGGCGCCTGCGCGGTCCCGCAGGCGTAGCGGGCCGGCGGGCCCGGGCGGCGGGCCCGTCCCGGTGCACCCGGGCCCGGCCCACCGGAGGGCGCAGCCGCGGCCGGGCGGGAGCCGCTGGGCCAGCCCGTCCTGCGCGGCCGGTTCGGCCCTCAGGCCTGCTGCACGGACGACTGCCAGGCCGATTCCGCGGCGGCGACGGCCTCGGCCGGCTCCGCCGACAGGGCTGCAGCCAGCGCCGTAAGGGCGGAGCGGACCGCGGCCTGCGAGGCGTCCGGGCCGTAGTGGTTGACCCGGACCATCTCCCCGGCCAGCGCGCCGCCGCCCGCCGCGAGCGGGGCCGACGGGTCGGCGGCCAGGGCCTTGGCCACCACCAACGAGGCGTCCGGCACGCGCAGCGTCGTGGCCACCGGCGCCGCCTCGGCGGGCCGCCCCACGTACGGGGCCAGGCCCAGCGCCACCGCGCCCGCCCGGGTCGCCGCCGCGGCGGCCGCGTGCCGGGCCGTCACCGCGTCCAGGCCCTCGGCCGCGATCCGGTCCAGGCACGCCTCGAGCGCGAGCATCTCCAGCTGCGCCGGGGCGTGCAGCAGCGACCGGCGCCCGCCGTCGATCCAGCGCTCCTTCCAGTCCAGCAGCGACAGGTACGAGCGGCGCGGCGCGGCCGGGTTCTTGGCGAACCGCTCCCACGCCCGCTCCGAGACCGACACCGCCGAGACCCCGGCCGGGCCGCCCATCGCCTTCTGCGCGCCGATCACGCACAGGTCGACGCCCCACGCGTCCGGGAGCAGCGGCTCCGCGGCCACCGACGCCACCGCGTCCAGCATGAACAGCGCCCCGTGGGCCCGTACCACCTCGCCGATCTCCGCGACCGGGTTCGTGTTGCCGGTCGCCGCCTCCGCGTGCACCAGCGACACGAAGTCGATCTCCGGGTGCTCCTCCAGTGCCCGGGCGACCGCCTCCGCGCCGACCGCGGTGTCGAAGGGCACCGCCAGGTCCACCACGCTCGCCCCGCAGTCGCGCAGCCAGTTGCCGAACGTGGTCCCGTACGGGCCGGTGACGACGTTCAGCGCGGTCGAGCCCGGCCGGGCCCCCGAGCGGATGCACCCCTCCAGCGGCAGCAGCGCCTCGCCCTGGGTGATCACCACGTCCTGCCGGGTACGCAGCAGGTCCGCGACCCCCTGCTCGATCGTCGCGAAGCGCTCCGCGGTGAGCGGCGGAAGGTCCAGCAGGGGGTGGGTCACGGGGGAGCTCTCTCTTCGTCCGGGGCTACCCGGAGAGCCTATCGAGCGCGCACGTACAGTGCGGGCATGACCGATGACGTGCTGCATGTGAAGGGACGTGTACTCGTCGGACCCGACGACGTGCGCGACGAGCTCTGGGTGGTCGGCGGCCGGATCTCCTACGAGCGCCCGACCGGCGCCCGCGAGACCACGACCGTGTCCGGTTGGGTCCTGCCCGGCCTGGTCGACGCCCACTGCCACGTGGGGCTGGACGCCCACGGCCCGGTCGACGCCGCGACCGCGGAGCGGCAGGCCCTCACCGACCGCGACGCCGGCACCCTGCTCATCCGCGACGCCGGGTCCCCCTCCGACACCCGCTGGATCGACGACCGCGAGGACCTCCCGAAGATCATCCGCGCGGGCCGGCACATCGCCCGCACCCGCCGCTACATCCGCAACTACGCCCACGAGATCGAGCCGGCCGACCTCGTCGCGTACGTCGGGCGGGAGGCGCAGCGCGGCGACGGCTGGGTGAAGCTGGTGGGGGACTGGATCGACCGCGACGCCGGCGACCTGACGGCCTGCTGGCCGCGCGCCGAGGTCGAGGCGGCCATCGCCGAGGCGCACCGGCTGGGCGCCCGCGTGACCGCGCACTGCTTCGCCGAGGACTCGCTGCGCGACCTGGTGGAGGCGGGCATCGACTGCATCGAGCACGCCACCGGGCTGACCGAGGACACCATCCCGCTGTTCGCGGAGCGCGGGGTCGCGATCGTCCCGACGCTGGTGAACATCGCGACGTTCCCGAAGCTCGCGGCGGGCGGCGAGACCAAGTTCCCGCGCTGGTCCGCGCACATGCGCCGGCTGCACGAGCGCCGCTACGACACCGTCCGGGCCGCCTGGGACGCGGGCATCGGCGTCTACGTCGGCACGGACGCGGGCGGCTCGCTGCCGCACGGCCTGGTCGCCGACGAGGTCGCGGAGCTGGTGCGGGCCGGGATCCCGCCGCTGGACGCCCTGTCGGCGACGACGTGGGCGGCGCGCGCGTGGCTGGGAAGGCCCGGTCTGACCGAGGGCGCCCCCGCGGACCTCGTCGTGTACGGCACCGACCCGCGGGCCGACGTACGGGCGCTGGCGCAGCCGCTGCGGGTGGTCGTGAACGGCACGGTCAGGGCGTGAGTGCACGTTGGCGGGCTGACGGGCTGACGGGCTGACGGGCTGACGGGTTGACGGGTTGACAGATCGGATTGACGCGGCGTGACGTGAAGGCGCCGACGGGCGTTGTGCATGCCCGATCGGCGCCTCCCATCCGCCCACTCCTGTGGCGAAAAAGAACTCCCGTGCCTCATGAGGCGTCAAGATTCGAACGTGTACATGGAAACCACCCGTTGGGATGAACTCACCTCAGGTGGCTGTCCGTTCACTCTCCGTGCGTAAAAAATTCCCCGGGTAACACGCCGTCGGCGCGCGATGTCCCCCATTGGCTGCGCGGCGGCTCCCAACTCCCCGGGGGTTCCACCACCTTGAACCGCAACACCTTCCGCATGCCCGCTGCCGCCCTGCTCGCCACGGGAGCGGTCGCGCTGCTCACCGCCCCGGCCGCCCACGCCACGGGCGCCGCCGGCACCGCTGCCGCGGGGGGCGAGGGCCGGTCCGGCGCCGTCGTCCTGCGCGCCGGACTGGACGTGGGCCTGCTCAACAAGGCCGTCCACATCCCGCTGAAGACCACCCTCAACGAGGTCAGCGCCCCGGCGACGGCCGAGAAGACCGCGCTGACGGTGGCCCTGGACGGGGTCGAGGGCGGGCAGCCGGTGAGCGTGCTGCGCGCCGACGTGGCCACCTCCAAGGCCACCGCCGACCGCAGCCGTGCCACGGCCGAGGCCAACCTCGCCCACGCCCGGGTGCACGTGCCGGGCCTGCCCGCGCTCTCCCTCGTCGAGGTGGAGAAGGTCACCTCCAAGGCCGTGTGCGAGGCGGGCAAGAAGCCGGTCGCCACCTCCGACGTGCTGGGCACGGTCACCGTCCTCGGCAAGAAGGTCACCCTCTCCGCGGGCGGCCCCACCACGGTCGACATCCCGAAGGTGGGCCGGGTCAGCCTGGAACTCTCCGGTACCCAGACCACCTCCACCACGGCCGCGGCGGCCGCGCTCCGGCTGAAGGTCTCCGTGAACCCGCTGGACCTGAACGTGGCGCAGGTCGAGGGCGAGGTCGTCCTCGCCGAGGCGCACTGCGAGTCCCCGGCCGGGCCGCCCGCCTCCCCGAACCCCGCCGCCGGGTCCGACATCAAGCCGCAGACGGGCGCCTCCGGGACCGGGGCCGTCCTCGCCCACGACGGCCCCGGCCTCGCCGAGACCGGCAGCGGTTCGCTCACCCCGTACGTCGCGGGCGGCGCCCTGGTCCTGCTCGGCCTCGGCGGGGGCGCACTCGTCGTGACCCGGCGCGGCCGGGCCTCGTAGCGGCCGGGGTCCTCACGGGGCCGGGCTCAGCGCGTGGCGTGCACCAGTCCCTGCTTGTCCGCGCCGCGCGACAGCACGGCCTCGGTGACCTGCTTGTCGACGGCGGCGTACTCGGTCCGCTTGGCGGAGCCGAGTCCGCCGTCCCCGGCCGCACAGGAGGTGCACACCACGCGGAACGGAGCGCCCCGGTCCGAGAACGAGGTCAGGTACTCGGCCTTGGACACCTCCCAGCGGCCCGGGTGCGCCGATGACGGGGTGAAGGTGAACCGCGGGATGGACGACATGTTGCCGCGCAGCTTCTCGGTCTCGTAGAAGCTCGCGATCTGGTCGCCCATGCCGAAGACCACCCACGTGCCGTTGATCTTCTCGTAGGGCTGCGGCACATGGTTGTGCGTACCGATGATGAGGTCGATGTCGGGCAGGCCGTCCGGGCCGCGGGAGGCGGTCAGCGCCTGCGCGAGGTCGCGCTGCTGCTGGTCGGGGGCCGTCTGCCACTCGGTGCCCCAGTGGACGCTCAGCACCACCACGTGCGCGCCGGCCGCGCGCGCCGCGCGGGCGTCGGCGATGATCCGGTTCTGGTCGATCAGGTTGACGGACCACGGCTTGCCGGACGGGAGCGGGATGCCGTTCGTGCCGTACGTGTAGTCCAGCTGGGCGACCTTCGCGCCGCCTGCGGACAGCACGGCCGGCGCCTTGGCCTCGTCGGCGCTGCGGGCCGAGCCGACGTGCTTCAGGCCGACCCGGTCGAGGTGGTCCAGGGTGCGGACGAGCCCGTCGTAGCCGTCGTCCAGGGTGTGGTTCGAGCCGGTCGAGCAGCTGTCGTAGCCGGCGTCCTTCAGGGCGTCGGCCAGCTGGTGCGGGGCCTTGAAGGCCGGGTACCCGGTGTAGGGGCCGCCGGGCCGGCCGTACGGTATCTCGTGGTGGCATATCGCCAGGTCGGCGGCGGCCACCAGGGGCTTGACGCCCGCGAGTATCTTCCGGAAGTCGTGGCTCTGGTCCGCGGAGCCGGAGCCCTTCGCGTCGTCCGCGGCCTGCTGGATGATCGACGGGTACGGGATGGTGTCGCCCGTCGCCAGGAGCGTGAACGGGCGGGCGCCCGCCGGGGCGGTGGGGCTCTCCTTGCCGGGCTTCTGCTTGGCGGCGAGCCGTTGGTCGGTGGTGGCGGTCGGGTGGGCGGTGGGGAGGGCGGCGTAGAGTGCGCCGCCGCCCGCCACCGCCAGGGCCGCTGCTGCCGCGGCTATCTTGGCGGTCTTCTTCATGGTGGTCCCCCCTGGGTGTGGTGCCGATGGGGGGATCATGGCGGAAGGGGGCGCGCGATGCCATTGGAGGCGGAGCCTCCGCTCGGCCTCACCGCAGGTCAGCGCCCTGCGGCCGCCCCCGCCGAGGCCCGGGCCCGGCCGGCCGGCCGCTGCCGCTGCCGCTGCCGCTGCCGCTGCGCGGAGTCGTTTCCCCACCCCGCCCCTTCCCGCTGTGCCGGATGTGCGGCTCCGCCGCGTGGCGGGCTCTGCCCGGACCCGGTTCCGTGCGCTTCGCGCCCGGTGCGCTCAAACGCCGCGCGGGCTGGATTTGCCGCGCAGCGGCAAAATTCAGCCCCTCCGGTGTTTGAGGCGCTGGGGGTCCCCCCAGCGGTAGCTGGGGGAGGGTCCGGGGGCGGAGCCCCCGGTTTCGGGAAGGGGCGGGGAGGGGACAGGCACCGCGCAGCGGGCCCCGCCCGCCCGGGCTAGCAGGCGGGGGATGAGCCCTTCTGGCCCGTGAGGTCGCGGTTGTACAGCCACCCGGTGGTGTTCGTGCCGTCCACCCGGACGTATGTCCACTGGTTGCCGTACTGGTTGACGACATAACAGTGGTACCAGAGCTTCGTGCCGTTCTTGACCAGCGCACCGGCGGCACACTGCTGGTACGGCGCCGCCAGCAGGTGGTGGTCGCCGGAGATGTAGCCGTACGTGCCCGGCTTCGGGTCCTTGTGCGTCCAGCCGGCGCAGCCCGTCGGTACGGGGCCCGGCGTGGCGGCGGCCGGGGAGGCCGAGGACGCCTTCGGGGAGGGCGATGCCGTGCCCGGCGTCTTCGAGGTGCTGGCGGACGGCTTGGCCCGGGACCCGGAGGGGGAAGGGCTCGGGCCGGAGGTCTGCGGTTCGGGGGCGGCCGTGGGCGCGGTCACCGACGCCTGGGGCTTGTCCCCGCCGCCCCCGCGGGTCACGGCGTACGCGGCCCCTCCCGCGGCGAGTACGGCGACCACCGCCACGGCGATCGCGACCCGGCCGCGGCGCCGCGACGGGGCGGCGGCAGGCGGTTGCTCCGACGGCCCGCCCTGCGGGGGGAATCCGGGGTAGGGAGCCGGAGCCGGAGCCGGAACGTGGGGCGGCGGGCCGAAGCCGGGCGGCGGCCCGGCGACGGGCCCGGCGGGAGTCACGGCGCCAGGCACCCCGGCGGCGACCGGCGCCGTAGGGGTGGGCGTGACGGCGACCGGAGCCGACGGCACAGGCGGCGTGACGGCGGCGCCGGAGGCCACCCGTTCCAGCATCGCGCGCGCCTGCTCGGCGGTGGGCCGCCGCTCCGGCTCCTTCGCCATCAGCGCGGCCAGCACCGGCCCGAGCGCCCCCGCCCGCCGGGGCGCGGGCAGCGGTTCGGCGATGATGGCGGACAGCGTCGACCACACGGAGGTCCGGCGGAACGGCGAGACGCCCTCCACCGCCGCGTACAGGGTCATCCCCAGGGACCAGATGTCCGAGGCGGGCCCGGGCTCCAGGCCCTGGGCGCGCTCCGGCGGCAGGTAGTCGAGCGAGCCGACGATCTGGCCGCTGCGGGTCAGCTTCGCCAGCTCCTCCTCCTCGTCGCCGGAGGCCTGCATGCTGGCGATGCCGAAGTCGGTGAGCACGACCCGGCCCCCGCGCTCCAGCAGCACGTTCCCCGGCTTCACGTCCCGGTGCAGGACACCGGCCCGGTGCGCGGCGTCGAGCGCGTCCATCAGCTTGGCGCCGAGGGCGGCGGCCTCGGACGGGTCCAGCGCGCCCCGCTCGGCCACGACGCGGTCGAGCGAGGGTCCGTCGACGAGCTCCATCACGATGACCGGCAGGCCCTGCTCCTCGGTCACGTCGTGCACGGTGACCACGCCGGCGTGCCGGATGCGCGCGGCGGCCTGTGCCTCGCGCTGCATCCGGGTCCGCAGGTCGGCCCGTTCGGCGGCGCCGGCGTCGGTGTAGGCGCGCAGCAGTTTGACGGCGACCTCCCGGTTCAGCACCTCGTCGACCGCCCGGGCGACCACGCCCATGCCGCCGCGGCCGACCACCTCGGTGACCCGGTAGCGCCCCCCGAGTGCCCTGCCGACCAGGTCTCCGTCGTTCGCCTGCTCCGATGGCACCGGCACCGCCCGCTCCGTTCCTTCACGGCCGTTCGTCGACGGCCTGCCGCTGCCCAAGGGTAAGGGCATGGTCACGACAGGCTTTCACCCGCCCCTGACGGTTCCTCAGCGTCCCCTCCCGCCGCGGTACTAGCGCGCGGTGAGGGCCAGGGCGTGGTCCAGGGCCTGGAGGAGGCGGCCCGTGGTGGTGCGGTCACGGACGGCCAGGCGGAGCCAGGAGTCGTCCAGGCCGGGGAAGGTGTCCCCGCGGCGGACCGCGAACCCGAGGTTCCGCAGGTGGGTTCGGATCGCCGCTGCGTTGTCGATGCGGATCAGGACGAAGGGGGCCTCGGCCGGGCCCGTCACCGAGATCTCCTCGAACTCGGCCAGGCCCGCGAGGAGGTGTTCGCGGTCCACCGCGATCTGCCGCGCCGCGGCCTCCGCCTCCGCCAGCGCCGCGGGCGCGACGCACGCCTCCGCCGCCACCAACGCCGGCGTGGACACCGGCCACAGCGGCTGCGCCGCCTCCAGCTTCGCGATGACCTCCGGTTCTGCGAGCACGTAGCCGATCCGCAGCCCTGCCAGCCCCCACGTCTTCGTCAGGCTCCGCAGCACCACCAGCCCCGGGATGTCGGTCCGCCCGGCCAGCGCCTCCCGTTCGCCCGGGACGGCGTCCATGAAGGCCTCGTCCACGACCAGGATCCGGCCCGGGCGGGCGAGCGCGGCCAGCGTCGCCGCCGGGTGCAGGACGGACGTCGGGTTGGTGGGGTTGCCGACCACCACCAGGTCCGCCTCCTCCGGCACGGCCGCCGGGTCCAGCCGGAACCCGTCCGCCGCCCGCAGCACCACCCGCTCCACCCGGTGCCCCGCGTCCCGCAGCGCGGCCTCCGGCTCGGTGAACTGCGGGTGCACCACCGCCGGCCGCTGCGCGCCCAGGGCCCGCGCGATCAGCACGAACGCCTCCGCCGCCCCGGCCGTCAACAGCACCCGCTCGGCCGGCAGCCCGTGCCGATCCGCCACCGCCGCGCGAGCCGCGCGCCCGTCGGGGTATGCCGAGAGCACGTCGAGCGAAGCCGCGATGCGCTGCTTGAGCCAGTCCGGGGGCGTGTGCGCCCGTACGTTGACCGCGAGGTCGACCAGTGTCCCGCCGTCGCCCCGCACCTCCGCGTCGCCGTGGTGGCGCAGGTCGTGCGGCTGCGCCGTCGCCACCGCGCAGGTGGCCGCGACCGACCGCCGCTTCGGTACGAGGAGTTCGCCGCCGGTGGCGAGCGCCGCGGCCTCCGCGACCGAGGAGGTGCCGGCGGCCTGCCGGGCCGCCTCGGAGGGGTGCGGCACCTCGATGCCGGCCAGCCGGTCGGCGGGGTAGCTGAGCAGGGGCACGCCGAAACGTTCCGCCGCGCCGGCGATCCCCGCCTCGCAGGCCTTCGACTCCACCGTGGCCAGCGCCTTCACCGCGCCCGCGGCCAGTCCGGCCCCGCGCAGCGTCTCCTCGACCAGGGCGCAGACCTCCGCCACGGACACCCCGGCCCGTCCGCCCACCCCGACCACCAGCCGGGTCGCGTAGGCATCCGTGGGCGTCGCGCAGGGCTGCGTCGCGTGGTCGTCCGCCGGGTTCATGGCCCCTCCGTAGTCGTCAATCGTGCGTGCGCCGCCGCCCGCGCGCACACGTGCATGCGCGGCCGACAGTCGGTATTCAGGGGCACATGGCCGTGATCGTGGCGCTGGGCGCGTTCCTGATGACCCTGGCGGGCGGGTGGACGGCGCAGCGCGTCACAGACCGCCGCCACCTGGTGCTGGGCCTGGCCGGCGGCCTGATGCTCGGCGTGGTGGGCCTCGACCTGCTGCCGGAGTCGCTGCGGGCGGCGGGCCGCCCGGTGTTCGGGGTGCCGCTCGCCCTGCTGCTGTTCGTGGCCGGGTTCCTCGTCGCGCACGTCGCCGAGCGCCTGCTCGCCGTACGCCAGGCCGCGCACGGCGCCGAGAACGGCGGCGGGAACGGGGCCGTGAACGGCGGCCGCGTCCCCCGGATCGGGCTGGCCGCGGCCGCGGCGATGGTCGGCCACAGCGTCGCCGACGGCGTCGCGCTGGGCGCGGCGTTCCAGGTGGGCGGCGGGATGGGGCTGACCGTGGCGCTGGCCGTGGTCACGCACGACTTCGCCGACGGGTTCAACACGTACACGCTCACCCGCCTGTACGGCAACGCCCGCCGGCGGGCGCTGTGGATGCTGTTCGCGGACGCCGTCGCCCCGGTGGTGGGCGCGGCCTCCACGACGCTGTTCACCCTTCCGGAGGAACCGCTCGGGGCGTACCTCGGGTTCTTCGGCGGGGTCCTGCTGTACCTGGCGGCCGCCGAGATCCTGCCCGAGGCGCACCACCGGCACCCCGCCCTGTCCACGCTGATGTGCACGGTGGGCGGGGTGGCCGGGATCTGGCTCGTGGTGGGCCTCGCGGACTGAGGGCGCCGGAGCCCGGGCTGCCGGAGCCCAGGCCGGCGGAGCCCAGGCATCCGGTACGGGCGTCAGCGGAGTCGGCGTCACCGGTGCGCCGCCGCCGCTGCCGCGAAGCGCCGGGCCACGGAGGGTTCCGCCGCCCAGTGCGTGTGCAGGTAGCTGGCGTGCACACCCTGCCGGACGAAGCCCTCGACGCGCCGCTCGGGGTGCGTGAACCCCCAGGCGGGGGTGGCGCCGGCGCCCGGCTCGACCACCGTCCGGTGGAACTCGTGCCCGCGCAGCCGGGTTCCGGCCGCGGCGAGGGAGCTGTCCGACACCGCGACGGCCTCGCGGTAGCCGAGGGTCAGGCGCTGCGACATCCGGGCGTCCGCGTCCAGCACCCCGCACATGGGCTTGCCGTCGAGCGAGCGCGCGAGGTACAGCAGCCCGGCGCATTCGGCGGCCACCGGCCCGCCCGCCGCGGCGAAGTCCGCGACGGCCTTGCGCAGCGGCTCGTTGGCGGACAGCTCCGGGGCGTACACCTCGGGGAAGCCGCCGCCGATGACCAGGCCGGCCGTGCCCTCGGGCAGGGCCTCGTCCCGCAGCGGGTCGAAGGGGACGACGTCGGCTCCGGCGGCGGTGAGCAGCTCCGCGTGCTCGGCGTACGAGAACGTGAACGCGGCCCCGCCTGCGACGGCCACGACGGGCCGGCCGGCGGCCGACGCGGCGGCAGCGGCGGCGGCCGGCCCGGCATCCCGGCCCGGAAGTACCGCATCCGCCCACTCCCGCGCATCCGCCAGCGCCTGCTCCGCCGACCAGACCGCACAGTCCAGCGGCGGCGCCGACCGGGCCAGCGCCAGCAGCGCCTCCAGGTCACAGCCGGCCCGGACCTGCTCGGCCAGCGCCGCGACGGAGGCCACCGCGTCCGCCCGCCGCTCCGCCACCGGGACCAGGCCCAGGTGCCGCGACGGCGCCTCCACCTGCGGGACGCGGCGCAGGACGCCGAGGACCGGCATCCCGGCCTCCTCCAGCGCCTCCCGCAGCATCGCCTCGTGCCGGTCCGAGCCGACCTTGTTCAGGATCACGCCGCCGAGGCGCACCTGCGGGTCGAACGACGCGAAGCCGTGCACCAGCGCCGCCACCGACCGGGACTGCGAGGAGGCGTCCACGACGAGCACCACCGGCGCCCGCAGCAGTTTCGCGACCTGCGCGGTCGACGCCAGCTCACCGCGGCCCGCGGCCCCGTCGTACAGGCCCATCACGCCCTCGACGACGGCGAGGTCGCAACCGGCCGCCCCGTGCGCGAACAGCGGCCCGACCAGCTCCGGCCCGCACATGAACGCGTCCAGGTTCCGTCCGGGCCGACCCGTCGCCAGCGCGTGGTAGCCGGGGTCGATGTAGTCGGGCCCGGCCTTGTGCGGGGACACGGCCAGGCCGCGCCCCGCGAAGGCCGCCATCAGGCCCGTCGCGACGGTGGTCTTGCCGCTGCCGGAGGAGGGCGCGGCGATCACCAGGCGCGGCACGGCGAGCGGGTGCGGCGTGGACTTCACCACTCGATGCCCTTCTGGCCCTTCTGGCCGGCGTCCATGGGGTGCTTGACCTTCGTCATCTCGGTGACGAGGTCCGCGAACTCCACCAGCTTCTCCGGCGCGTTGCGGCCCGTGATCACCACGTGCTGGGTGCCGGGGCGGTTGCGGAGCACCTCGATGACCTCGTCGACGTCGATCCAGCCCCAGTGCATCGGGTACGCGAACTCGTCCAGCACGTACAGCCGGTGCGTCTCGGCGGCCAGGTCGCGCTTGACCTGCTCCCAGCCCTCCTTGGCGGCCTGCTCGTTGTCGAGCTGCGCGTCGCGCTGGACCCAGGACCAGCCCTCGCCCATCTTGTGCCAGACGACCGGGCCGCCCTCGCCGGAGGCGCCCAGCACCTTCAGGGCGTTCTCCTCGCCGACCTTCCACTTCGCCGACTTGACGAACTGGAACACCCCGATCGGCCAGCCCTGGTTCCAGGCGCGCAGCGCCAGGCCGAACGCGGCCGTCGACTTGCCCTTGCCCGGCCCCGTGTGGACGAAGACGAGCGGGCGGTTGCGGCGCTGGCGGGTGGTGAGTCCGTCGTCGGGAACGACGGTCGGCTTTCCCTGCGGCATTACGCGGCCCTCCTGGGGGTGTGCGGTGAGGGTGACGCCGGGGACGCCACCGAGGTACGTACGTTCTTCACGAGCCCGGCGAGCGCATCCGCCCGGAGCCCGTCGAGCGTGACCGCCGGGCCGCCGAGGTCGGCGGCCAGCCGCCCGGCCAGGCCGAGGCGGACCGGGCCGGACTCGCAGTCCACGACCACCGAGGCGACGCCTCCGGCCGCCAGCAGCCGGGCGCTGCGCGCCGCGAGCTCGCGGGCGTCGCCGCCGGGGCTGCCGGAGGCGGAGCCGGAGCCGGAGCCCGAGCCGGAGCCGAGGCCGCCGGCCGAGGTGGCGCGGCCGTCGGTGACGACCACGAGCAGCGGCCGGCGGCTCGGGTCCCGCAGCCGCTCGATCCGCAGCACCTCGTGGGCCTTGAGCAGACCCGCGGCGAGCGGGGTGCGGCCGCCGGTCGGCAGCCGCTCCAGCCGGGCCGCGGCCGCGTCCACCGAGGAGGTGGGCGGCAGCGCGAGTTCGGCGCCGGAGCCGCGGAAGGTGATCAGGCCGACCTTGTCGCGGCGCTGGTAGGCGTCCAGCAGCAGCGACAGGACCGCCCCCTTGACCGCACCCATGCGCTGGCGCGCGGCCATCGAGCCGGAGGCGTCGACCACGAAGAGGACGAGGTTGCCCTCGCGGCCCTCCCGGGTGGCCTGGCGCAGGTCGTCCTTGCGGACCACCAGGCCGCGGCCGGTGCGGCCGCGCGCCTTCTGGTGCGGGGCGGCCGCCTGCACGGTCGCCGCCAGGTGCAGCTTCGTCAGCTGGCCGCGGGGGCGCTGGGCGCCGGTGGTGCGGCCGTGCGCGGTGCGGGCGCGGGAGCGGCGGCCCGCCGCGCCCTCGCCGAGTCCCGGCACGCTGAGCATCTTCGTCCGGAACGGCTCCGCGGCCCGTACGGGGGCCTGCTCGGGCGCGCCGGCGCCCTGGCCGGCGGGCTGCGGGGCCTCGGCGGGCTGGGGCTCCTCCGGCTGGAGTTCCCCGGGTTCGGGAGCCTCTGGTGCCCGGTCCTCCTCGGGGCTGGCGCCCTGCGGGGGAACCCCGCCGCCGTCCCCGTCGGGCCCGTCGTCGCCGGGGCCGCCGTCGTCCGGACCCTCCGGCTCCGGGCCCGGGTCGGGCTCCGGCTCGTCGTCGGGGAAGCCGTCGAGGATCTCGTCGAGCTTGTCCTCGTCGAGGCCCGGCGCATCGAAGGGGTTGCGCCGGCGCCGGTGGGGGAGCGCCAGCAGCGCGGCCTGGCGCACGTCCTCCTTGCGCACGGAGGTCCGCCCGGCCCAGGCGGCCAGCGCGGTCGCGGTGCGGGCCATCACGATGTCGGCGCGCATGCCGTCCACCTCGAAGCCGGCGCAGGTCGCCGCGATCTGCAGCAGGGCGGTGTCGCCCAGGCGGACCTGCGGCAGCAGGGCCCGGGCGGCCACGACGCGGGCCCGGACCTCGGCCTCGTCGCCGGCCCAGCGGCTCGCGAAGCCGGCCGGGTCGTCCTCGTACGCGAGGCGGCGGCGCACCACCTCGACGCGCTGCTCCGGCTCGCGGGAGGCCGCGACCTCCACGGTCAGCCCGAACCGGTCGAGCAGCTGCGGGCGCAGCTCGCCCTCCTCGGGGTTCATGGTGCCGACGAGCAGGAAGCGGGCGGCGTGCCGCACCGAGACGCCCTCGCGCTCCACGTACGAGGCGCCCATCGCGGCCGCGTCCAGCAGGAGGTCGATGAGGTGGTCGTGGAGGAGGTTGACCTCGTCGACGTAGAGGATGCCGCGGTGCGCGTCGGCGAGCAGGCCCGGCTCGAAGGCCTTCACGCCGTCCGCCAGGGCCCGCTCGATGTCGAGTGCGCCGACGAGGCGGTCCTCCGAGGCGCCGACGGGCAGTTCGACCATGCGGGCGGGGCGCGCGGTCCCGGGGCCCGGCTCGTGCGGGCCGTCCGGGCAGGCCGGATCCGGGGCGGCGGGCGCACAGCTGAACCGGCAGCCGGGGACGACGTCGACCTGCGGGAGCAGGGCGGAGAGTGCGCGCACGGCGGTGGACTTGGCGGTCCCCTTCTCGCCGCGTACGAGCACGCCGCCGACCGCCGGGCTCACGGCGTTGAGAAGCAGGGCCAGGCGCAGGTCGTCCTGACCGACCACGGCTGTGAAAGGGAAGGGGGCGCTGCTCATGTACCGATCGCTCCTTCGAGTGGCTTGTGTCGACGCGCCCGCCGACGCGCTCCCATGGTGCGGGAGTTGGAGAGTGCTCCCCGCTCGCGCGGGGGTGGTCCCGGGTGGGGCGGCGTGCCCGTGCGTTGCCCGCCTCCGTGCTCCCCGCGCATGCGGGGGTCGGCGTACGCGGGGGCGCGGGTGCCGCTGCGCGGAGCTTCTCCCCGCCCCGCCCTTCCCCCGTTCCCCGGGGCTCCGCCCCGGGGAACGCGCCTCAAACGCCGGCGGGGCTGGTTGTGCCGGGCGTGCGCCGTTTGCGTGCCCGGGCGCGGAGCGTGCGAATCGGGAACCTTCAGCCCGCGCGGCGTTTGAGCGCAGTGGCGGGGGCCGGGGGCGCAGGTCCCGGTTTCGGGAAGGGGCGGGGTGGGGCCGGCTGCCCGCAGGGCGGCCCTCACGGGGCACCCGGGGGCAGGAACGGCAGCCCGGTGGGGGCGCCCTTTTCGATCAGGCGGAGCAGCGCCGCGGTGTCCGCATGCTCCTCGATCAGGTCGCCCAGGACGTCCAGCTGCTCCTCCCGCAGGGCGGAGAACGAGGTGTCGGGCGACGGGACGAACCGCCGCCCCGCGCCCCGCGCCACCTCCCGCAGGAACGCGCGGCGGAACCCGTCCGACTCCAGGGAGCCGTGCCAGTGCGTGCCCCAGACGGAGCCGACCCGGCAGCCGTCCAGGAAGGGGTCGCCGCCCAGGACCTCCGCCACGCCGTGGTGGATCTCGTACCCGGCGACCGGCTCGCCGAGCGCGGATCCGGTCGGCCGGGCCAGCGTCTTCAACCGGTCGAAGCGGATCCGCACCGGCAGCAGGCCGAGCCCGTCCACCACGCCCGCCTTCGACTCGACCTCGTCCTCGATCCGCTCGCCCAGCGCCTGGAACCCGCCGCAGATCCCCAGGACCGGTCGCCCCTCCGCGGCCCGCCGGGCCAGCGCGTCCGCCAGGCCCCGCTCGCGCAGCCACTCCAGGGCCTTCACCGTGCCGCGGGTCCCCGGCACCACCGCCAGGTCGGCGTCCGCCAGCTCCTCGGGCCGGTCCACGAACCGCACGATCACGCCCGGCTCCGCCGCCAGCGCATCCACATCGGTGAAGTTCGACATCAGCGGCACCGCGCACACCGCGACCCGCAGCACGTCCTCGCCGAGCGGCGGCGCCACCACCGACTCGCGCACCGCGCCCCGCAGGGAGACCCGCAGGCCGTCCTCCTCGTCGATGCCCAGCCCGTGCCGGTAGGGCAGCACCCCGTACGTGGCCCGGCCGGTCAGCGACCGCAGCATCTCCATGCCCGGCTCCAGCAGGGAGACGTCCCCGCGGAACTTGTTCACCAGGTAGCCGGCGATCAGCGACTGGTCCTCGGGCGACAGCAGCGCCGTCGTCCCGAAGAACGAGGCGAAGACGCCGCCGCGGTCGATGTCGCCGACCACGACCACCGGGAACCGCGCGGCCCGCGCGATGCCCATGTTCACGATGTCGGTCCGGCGCAGGTTGATCTCGGCCGGACTGCCCGCCCCCTCGCAGATCACGGCGTCATACGTGCCCCGCAGCTGCTCCAGACAGTCCGTGACGACGCCGAGCAGCTGCTCCTGCCGTCCGCCGTGGTAGCCGCGGGCGCTCATCTCGCCCACCGGCTTGCCCAGCAGCACCACCTGGCTGCTGCGGTCACTGCCGGGCTTGAGCAGGACCGGGTTCATCAGCGCGGTCGGCTCCACGCCGGCGGCCTGGGCCTGCATGGCCTGTGCCCGCCCGATCTCGGCGCCCTCGCGCGTCACGAACGAGTTGAGGGACATGTTCTGCGCCTTGAACGGCGCCACCTTCACGCCCTGGCGGGCCAGCCACCGGCAGATGCCGGCCGTGACCACGCTCTTGCCGGCGTCCGAGGTCGTGCCCGCGACGAGGAGTCCCCCCGCGAGTCCGCCCGTCTGCCTCCCGCGCATACCGCTACCGCCCCCGCTCACGCCCGCCCCTTCCGCGACGCCGCCGACCACCGCGACACCGCACACCGCAGTGCCACGCACGCTCCCAGGGCCAGCCACGTCACCCGCTGCGACAGCTGCACGGCCCGTTCGATGTCCGCGACCTCCACCGGCCGCCCCGCCGCGCCGTTGAGCACGGCGCGGTGCTCGACGCGCCCGCCGTACGAGAGGGTGCCGCCCAGCCGCACGCCGAGCGCCCCGGCGAAGGAGGCCTCCACCGGCCCGGCGTTGGGGCTCGGGTGGGCGGCGGCGTCGGCGCGCCAGGCCCGTACGGCCCCGCGCCGGTCGGGCCCGGCCACCACGGCGGCCAGGGCGGTCAGCCGGGCGCCCGGCCAGCCCGCGAGGTCGTCGAGGCGGGCGGAGGCCCAGCCGTAGCGCAGGTGGCGGGGGGACTTGTGGCCGACCATCGCGTCGAGGGTGTTGATCGCGCGGAAGGCCAGCAGCCCGGGGACGCCGCCGGCGGCGCCCCACACGAGGGCGCCCACCACCGCGTCGGAGGTGTTCTCGGCCACGGACTCCACGACGGCCCGGGCCATCTGCTGCCCGTCCAGGGCCTGCGGGTCGCGCCCGCACAGGTGCGGCAGCCGCTCGCGAGCCACCTCTTCGTCCCCGGCGGCAAGTGCCCCCCCGATGGCGCGGGCCTCGCGGCCCAGGGAGGTGCCGCCGACGACGGCCCAGGTGGCTGCGGCGGTCAGAGCGATACGGGCGGCAGCGTTCCGGGAGCGCACGGCGCGGGCGCCCAGCGCGCCGACGGCGGCCGCGCCCCCGGCGCAGACGAGGGTGTGCAGGACGCCGCGGGCGCGGTCGTCGCGCCACAGGGCGCGTTCGACGGCGGCGGCGGCCCGTCCGAAGGCGGCCACGGGGTGTCCACGGCGCGGATCACCGAGGATCCGGTCGCCGATCAGGCCCACCGTGGCGCCGTACGCGAAGACGCGATCGGCACGCATGGTTGCAGGTATGTCCTCACTCAGGGTCCGCGCCCTGGTTCGACGTGTCCGGCGGCGAGAGTTCCTGGCTCCCGGGCCGCACGCGCCGCGTGCGCCCCGGTGACAGTGGCGGGACCGCGCCGGAATCGCACCGGACTTCCTCTCCATGCCGCCGTATTGGCTCGGGCAGTCCACCACGCACCGCGAACGCCCGTCAACTCGCCGTTGACCTGCGTCGCGGCGGCCCGCGAGCCGGCCGTGGCAGGCCGTGGGCAAGGAGGCTGTGCGCATGGCTGCGGTCATGGCAGAGCTCCCCCCGGAAGGATCCGGGGGGAGCTCTGGCGTGCTGTCGTCAGGTCCCCGCGAGCAGCGGGGGCGTGCCGGTCAGCTGACGATCAGGTAGATCCCGTACGCCACGGCTGCCGCGACGACCGCGAAGCAGGCGTACGCGCCGCTGCGGGCCAGGGCGGCGGTGCCGCCCTGCTCGGTGGCGGCCTCGTGCTTCGACAGGCCCACCAGGCCCAGGGTGAACAGGGCCACGAGGGCGACGGTGGCGGAGAGGCTGACCCCGAAGACGGAGCCGAGGGCTGCCCAGTCGATCTTCATGCTGCGGATTCCTCTGTCGTTCGCGGGATCAGACCGCGGCGGCCGGGGCCGCAGGGGTCGTCGGGGCGGCCGCCGGGATGGTGGCCTTGAGGTCCTCGTCCGTCACGGCGGCGGTCGTACCGGCGGCAGCGGCGGCGGCCGCACCCGCGGTCGGCGGGACGGTGACGGCGGCCATGGCCGTGGTGACGACACCCGGCTCCTCGGCGGCCGCGGAGGCGGCGGCCGGCTGCGCGTCGTTGACGTTGTGGTGGTCGACGACCTGGCGGCGCGAGACCAGCCAGATGGCCACGCAGGAGCCGACGAGGAAGACCGTGACGGCGGCGATGCCGACGTTGCCGGTGCGCATGATCAGCTCGGCGCCAGCGGAGACCAGGGCGGCGGCCGGCAGGGTCAGGCCCCACGCCACGAACATGCGGGTGGCGGTGGACCAGCGGACCACACCGCCCTTGCGGCCCAGGCCCGCACCCATCACCGCGCCGGAGCAGGCGTGGGTGGTGGAGAGGGAGAAGCCGAGGTTGGAGGAGGCCAGGATGACGCTCGCGGCCGAGGTCTGGGCGGCGAAGCCCTGCTGCGGCTGGAGGTCGGTCAGGCCGCTGCCCATGGTGCGGATGATGCGCCAGCCGCCCAGGTAGGTGCCGAGCGCGATGGCCGTGCCGGCGGAGACGATGACCCAGACCGGCGGGTTCGCGCCGGACTCCAGGGCGCCGCCGGCGACGAGCGCCAGCGTGATGATGCCCATGGTCTTCTGCGCGTCGTTGGTGCCGTGCGCCAGGGAGACCAGGCCCGCCGAGGCGATCTGACCGGCGCGGTAGCCCTTCGCGGAGGTCTTCTCGCCGATCCGGCCGCCGAGCTTGTACGTGACGCGCGCGGCCAGCATCGAGGCCACGCCGGCCACGATCGGCGCGGCGACGGCGGGGATGAGCACCTTGGTGACGACGACGCTGCCGTTGACGGCCCCGATGCCGGCGGAGGCGACCGCGGCACCGATCAGACCGCCCATCAGGGCGTGGGAGGAGCTGGAGGGGAGTCCGACCAGCCAGGTGACCAGGTTCCAGAGGATCGCGCCGACGAGCGCGGCGAAGATCACCTCGGGCTGGATGCCCGTCTCGTTGACGAGGCCCTTGGAGATCGTCTTGGCGACCTCCACGGACATGAACGCGCCGACGAGGTTGAGCACGGCGGACATGGCCACCGCCGTCTTGGGCTTGAGGGCGCCGGTCGAGATGGTGGTCGCCATCGCGTTGGCTGTGTCGTGGAAACCGTTCGTGAAGTCGAACACGAGAGCGGTGATGATCACGATCCCGAGGAGAAGCGTTATGTGCTCCATTTACCCAGGCTTCTGTTTGGCGTCAGTGGCTCGCCGACCGTAGGCAACCTGGGTGAACGGAAGATGAACTGACACGGGCGGAGCGATGTACGAGTACGGCTCCACGGCGGGACCTTCCTCCCGATTTTGCCGGTGATGCAGGGATTAATGCACGTCAGGGCCGGGTGAACGCGCTGGTTCGGGTCGCAGCGGCGCCCGGCCGGACCCCTCGGCGGCGGCGGGAAAGTGATCCACATCACCCTTTTTCGATCATGCTCGGGAGCCCCTCCGGCGGACCGCTTCCCGCCGTCCCGGCGCGGATTCCGCTTGCCCCCTCCCCGACCGTGCCGCCGGCCGTGCCGCCCGCCCCCGAATGGCCCCACGGCGCTCGTACCCCGACACTGGAGCGGTGCGCACCGCCACAGCGACGGCCGCGGCCGTCGCGACCACCCTCGTCGGTGCCGGCGCGGCAGCCGTCGCCGCGGGCCGGTACGCCGCGGACGCCGCCCTGCGGCCCGAGCCGGGGCGCCCGCTGCCCGGCACGCCGCGGCTCAGCGTCCACTCCACCGCCCCCGGCCGGATCGCGCTGACCCGCTCCCTGGCCTCCCTGCGCCCCGGCACGTACGGACTCGCCGCGCCGGGGGTGCACGCCGTCGTCGGGCCCGTCCTCGACGGCGCCGCCCACGACCCCGACACCGTCGTGCGCCGCCTCCTCGCCGTCACCCACGGCAGCCTCGAGCCCGGCACCCGGGTCGTCCTGACCCCCCAGGTCCACCTCGGCGACCCGGGCTCCGCCCTCGGGCTCGACCACGCCGACGTGGACATCCCCGGGGAGCTCGGCGAGCTGCCCGCCTGGTTCCTGCCCGGCGCCCGCGACACCTGGGTGATCGCCGTGCACGGGCTCGGCGCCGGCCGCGAGCACGCGATGGTGGTCATGCCCCTCCTCCACCGCCTGAAGCTGCCCGTCCTCGCCCTCGCCTACCGCGGCGACCTCGGCGCCCCCGCCTCGCCGGACGGCCTCGGCCACCTCGGCGAGTCCGAGTGGCGCGACGTGGACGCCGCCATCCGCTACGCCCTGCGCTACGGCGCCCGCCGCGTCGTCCTGCACGGCTGGTCCACCGGCGCCGCCATGGCCCTGCACGCCGCCGAGCGCTCCGCCCTCGCCGGCCGGATCGGCGGGCTGGTGCTCGACTCGCCGGTCCTCGACTGGCACACCACCCTGCGCGCGCTCGCCGCCGCCCGCCGCACCCCGTCCGCGCTGCTGCCGCTCGCCGTGCGCGCCGCCGAGGGGCGCGCCGGGCTGCGGGCCGCCGACCGGGCGGCACCGGGTGCGGACCCCGGCGCCCTGCGCGTCCCCGTGCTGGTCTTCCACGGCCCCGACGACGCGATCGCGCCCTGGGAGCCCTCGCGCCGGTTCGCCGCCGCCCGGCCCGACCTCGTCACGCTGAAGACCGTCCGCGACGCCCCGCACGGGGCGATGTGGAACGCCGACCCGGAGGGGTACGAGGAAGCGCTGCGCCGCTTCCTCACCCCCCTGATGTGAACTGGTGTGAACTCCGTGTGCACACTGGGGCAGGGGGCGAGCTATGCCCCGATATCTCCCTTCGTCGGCCGCTGATAATGGCCGATTCCGTTTGGGCTTTCGGCCGGTGACGGGCGAGACTTCTTCCGTGACGTCCCGAAAGCCTGATGAGCAGTTGGCTCGCGACTCCAGACTCCGACTCGTCTCCCCTCGCTCCGTCGCCACGGCCCGCAAGGCCGTGACCGACCGGCGCACCCGACCGGCCTCCCGGCCCCCGGCGGGCACCCCCGCCACAGCCGAACTGGCCGCCCGGGCCCGGGCCTCGCTCGTCGATGCCGTACGCCTCGCCCGGTGGGCCGAGCTCAACCTCGGGGCGGGCGACGGGGGGCGCCCCGCACCGGCCGGCGCCCTGCCCGCCGCGGACGTCGAACGGGCCGCCGGAGAACTGGGCCTGACGCACGGGCAGATCCGGGTCGGCTGGGACCGCGCCCGCCTCGCCGGCCTCGTCGAGGTGCACGGCGGCCACGCCCGGCCCGGCTGGCGGCTGCGCGCCTGGGACCGCGACGACAGCGCCGTGCTGCGCGGCTGGGTCGCCCTGTTCGACGCCTGGTCGCTGGTCCACCCGGCCCCCGCCGACATCGCCCCCGCGGTCGTCGCCGAGGTGGTCGAGGCGATGCCCCAACTGCTGTCCCTCCTCCAGCTCTCCGCCGGCCCGGTGACCGTGCCGGACCTGCTGGACCTGCTCGGCCAGCGCGTCACCGAACTGCGCGACGAACGGTGCGAGGTCCCCTACGACGCCCCGGCGCCGGGGACTGTCGCCGCCGCGGCCCCCGCTGACGCCCCGGCAGCCGCAGCCGCCCCGCCGCACCGGCCCGCCCCCGTTCCGCTCGCCCGGCTGCTGCGCTGGGCGCTCGGCGGGCTCGCCGCCGTCGACGCCGTCACCCTCGGGCCCGCGCAGGCCTCGCTCACCCCGCTCGGCAGCTGGGCCGTCTGGGTCAAGCTGGAGCAGATCTGCGTGGCCGCGCAGAGCCCCGCCGGGAACATCGAGCAGTCCGCCGCCGCCATGCTGCACGGCTGCGCCCGGCTCACGCCCGGGCCGGCCCGCGCCGAGTACCAGGCCTGGCTCGCCGCCCGCCCCGTCGGCCACGCCGTCAGCGAGCTCCTGAACGCCGCCCGCGGCGAGGACGCCCTGCTGCGCGGCCTGGCCTTCGAGGCCCTGCGCGTGGTCGGCGCCCCGGCCGAGCCGGAGGTCCGCGCCGCCGTCCGCGAGCCCGCCCTGCGGCCGTACGCCCTGCTCTGGCTCGCCGAGCACGACGGGGTCGACCCGGACGAGGCCCAGGACGTGCTCACCGCCGAGGAGTCCACCTGGCTCTGGGTGGACACCGCCGCCGCCATCGCCGACCACGGCGAGGCCGAGCTGCTGGCCCGCCACCTCGACTCGGCCGTGCGGACCACCGTCCCGCGGCTGCTGGACGAGGTCCGCGCGGTCGGCCACCCGCGCACCGTGCAGGTCCTGGTCGCGCTGGCCGCCGCCCACCCCGACCCGGCCCTCGCCAAGGCCGTCCGCCGGGCCGCCTTCCAGGTCCACACCGGCGGGGCCTGAGCCCTGGCCGGGCGGTTTCCCGGACCACCCGCCGTGGGTGGCGGAGCCGACGGGTGGACTGCAGGCCGTGCGCGGCCGGCCGCGCAGTTCCCCGCGCCCCTGGTGGGGCGCTGGTCCGGTCAGAGCTGGGGGCTGTACGTCCCGAAGCTCCAGACGTTGCCCTCCGCGTCCCTGGCCATGTAGTCCCGCGACCCGTACTCCTGGTCGGTGGGCTCCATCAGGATCTCCACCCCGTGCTCCACGGCCCGGCGGTGGTGCGCGTCCACGTCCTCCACCACCACGTAGACCCCGGCCGGCCCGGCCTCCGCCATGACCTTGTCGAACAGGCCGCCGCGCCCCTTGCTCCCGAGCATCACCGCACCGCTGCCGTACGCCAGCTCGGCGTGCATCACGGTGCCGTCCTCGGCCTCGTACACCGCGACCCGGGTGAATCCGAACGCCTCCGTCAGCTGCTGGATCGCGGCCTTGGCGTTGCCGTAGAGCAGTGTCGGAAACACGGACGGATGTCCGGCCATGACGATCACTTCCTTCTCATGCCGGTGAATGTGACCCGCACCACAGCATGGCAGGCGTCGCCGACAGCGGGCGGCAGGGCAGGCGGTCGGCCCGGTCAGCGGAAGGTGTTGCACCGCTCCATGTCGCCCGTGCGGTAGCCCTCGTAGAACCACTGCTGCCGCTGCCGGGCCGAGCCGTGCGTCCAGGACTCCGGGGTCACCCGCCCCTGGAACCTCTGCTGGATCCGGTCGTCGCCGACCGCGGCCGCCGCGTCCAGGCCGTCCGCGATGTCCTGGTCGGTCAGGCTGGTGATCAGCGGCCGGCCCGTCGACTCGTCCGGGGTCCGCGTCGCGTGGTGCGCCCACACCCCGGCGTAGCAGTCGGCCTGCAGCTCGACCCTGACCGCGTTGCTGTCCGCGCCCTGCTGCCCGTCCCGGTCCGTGCGCAGCGTGCCGGTCAGGTTCTGGACGTGGTGCCCGTACTCGTGGGCCACGACGTAGGCCTGGGCGAAGGGGCCGCCGCTCGCGCCGAACTTCGTGCGCAGCTCGTCGAAGAAGCCGAGGTCAAGGTAGACCTGCCGGTCGGCGGGGCAGTAGAACGGGCCCACGGCGGCGGTCGCCGTCCCGCAGGCGGTGTTCACCCGGTCGCTGAAGAAGACGGTCGTCGCGGGGGTGTACCTCCCGCCGCGCCGGGTGAACTCGCCCTTCCAGTAGTCCTGGATGCTGTTGACCACCGCGACCAGCCGGCAGTCCTCCCGCGCGTTCGCGTCCCGCCCCTTGCGGCAGCTCTGCTGCACCTCGCCGGCGGAGGAGGAGGCCGTCTGCGGCTCCTGGTCCCCCGACGACAGTCCCAGCTGCTCCGGACCCACCCCGAAGAACAGCCCCAGGAGCAGTGCGACGAGCCCCGCGACGCCGCCGCCGATCGTGGCCCGGCCGCCCGGGATGCGGCTGCCCCGCACGTCCTCGACCTCGGAGGTGTCCAGATCGGCGTCGTCGTCGAACTGCATGGCAGCACCGCCCTCGCCTCCACGTGGCCGCCCCTGCGGCGAGTATCACTCGCCCACGGCCCGAAAGCCGGTTGCGTGCCCCCGGTAGAATGAATCCCATGGCAAATCTCCTCGCGGATTAGCGGCGTCGAAGCTCGCGTCCCCGCCCCCTTCCGCCGTTCCCACCCGCCCTGGAGCATTTCCGTGATCACCGCCACCGGCATCGAGCTGCGCGCCGGCGCCCGCATCCTCATCGAGTCCGCCTCCTTCCGCGTCGCCAAGGGCGACCGCATCGGCCTGGTCGGCCGCAACGGAGCGGGCAAGACCACCCTCACCAAGTGCCTCGCGGGCGAAGGACAGCCCGCCGCCGGCACCATCACCCGTTCGGGCGAGGTCGGCTACCTGCCGCAGGACCCGCGCACCGGCGACCTGGACGTGCTCGCCCGCGACCGGATCCTCTCCGCCCGCGGCCTCGACGTGCTGATCAAGAAGATGCGCGCCAACGAGGACCGCATCGCCAACGGCTCCGGCGCCACCCGCGAGAAGGCCCTGCGCCAGTACGAGCGCCAAGAGACCGAGTTCCTCACCAAGGGCGGGTACGCCGCCGAGTCCGAGGCCGCGACCATCTCGGCCGCCCTCGGCCTGCCCGACCGCGTCCTCGGCCAGCCGCTGCACACCCTCTCCGGCGGCCAGCGCCGCCGCGTCGAGCTCGCCCGGATCCTGTTCTCGGACGCCGACACCCTGCTCCTCGACGAGCCGACCAACCACCTCGACGCCGACTCGATCGTCTGGCTGCGGGACTACCTGAAGACCTACCGCGGCGGCTTCATCGTGATCTCCCACGACGTCGACCTCGTCGAGACGGTGGTCAACAAGGTCTTCTACCTCGACGCCAACCGCTCGGTCATCGACGTCTACAACATGGGCTGGAAGCTCTACCAGCAGCAGCGCGAGGCCGACGAGAAGCGCCGCAAGCGCGAGCGCCAGAACGCCGAGAAGAAGGCCGCGGCCCTCAACGCCCAGGCCGACAAGATGCGCGCCAAGGCCACCAAGACCGTCGCCGCGCAGAACATGGCCAAGCGCGCCGACCGCCTGCTGTCCGGCCTGGAGGCCGTCCGCGCCCAGGACAAGGTCGCCAAGCTGCGCTTCCCCGACCCGGCGCCCTGCGGCAAGACGCCGCTGACCGCCGAGGGCCTGTCGAAGTCGTACGGCTCCCTGGAGATCTTCACCGACGTCGACCTGGCCATCGACAAGGGCTCCCGCGTGGTCATCCTCGGCCTCAACGGTGCCGGCAAGACCACCCTGCTGCGCCTGCTGTCGGGCACCGAGAAGCCCGACACCGGCACGGTCGTCCCCGGCCACGGCCTCAAGCTCGGCTACTACGCCCAGGAGCACGAGACCCTGGACCCCGAGCGCACCGTCCTGGAGAACATGCGCTCCTCCGCGCCCGACCTGGACCTGGTCGACGTCCGCAAGACGCTGGGCTCCTTCCTGTTCTCCGGCGACGACGTCGACAAGCCCGCCGGGGTCCTCTCCGGCGGCGAGAAGACCCGCCTCGCCCTCGCGACGCTGGTCGTCTCCTCGGCGAACGTGCTGCTCCTGGACGAGCCCACCAACAACCTCGACCCCGCCAGCCGCGAGGAGATCCTGAGCGCGCTGCGCACGTACAAGGGCGCCGTCATCCTCGTCACGCACGACGAGGGGGCGGTCGAGGCGCTGGAGCCGGAGCGGATCATCCTGCTCCCGGACGGCGTCGAGGACCTGTGGGGCCCGGACTACCGCGACCTCGTCGCCCTCGCCTGACGCGTCCGCGGCAGGTTGATCCAGTTCCTTATGGATCATTCGGCTCAGACGTGCTCCATCATCTGAGTGAGACGGTCTGGTACCGCTGCGCTCTGTACGACGGCCCCGGCCGCGCCCGCACGGGTGCGTCGCCGGGGCCGTCCGCTTTGCCTGTCCCGCCCCTGACCTGGAGCTTCCTCGCGGGGGCGCAGAAATGTGACGGACGTCATGCGGCGGAAGGGGAGATTCCGTTCTGCTCGGGTGTCCACGGCCGGAGAAATGCCGCCGTACCGACCTTTGCTGAATGGGTGGCCAGGAAGCCGGGGAGGGGTGATCATGAGAAGTCCAGAGCGCACTTCCCATGAGGAGGCACGGGTGGCCGAGACTCTGAAGAAGGGCAGCCGGGTGACCGGCGCCGCGCGCGACAAGCTCGCGGCAGACCTGAAGAAGAAGTACGACTCCGGTGCGAGTATCCGTGCGCTGGCCGAGGAAACCGGCCGGTCCTACGGATTCGTCCACCGGATGCTGAGCGAGTCCGGAGTCGTGCTGCGCGGTCGCGGTGGCGCGACGCGCGGCAAGAAGGCGGCTTCGGTCTGACCCGACCGGGAACCCCGGGCGTGAGGCCCGGGGCCGGGGCGAAGAGACGTTTGCCCGCCTACACCGCGGTACCTTCGGTGACCCCCGGTCGGCCGTGCGGTCGACCGGGTGGTTACTGTGCAGTCACTTAGGCCGACACCGCGGCCGACTGCACACCGGAGGCACACAGATGGCTCTGCTCGACAAGGACGGCGTACGGCTCACCGCGGACGAAGCCGTCGCCACGGTGACACTGACCAATCCGGCGAAGCGAAACGCCCAGTCCCCCGCGCTCTGGCGGGCGCTGACGGAGGCCGGAAGGTCGTTGCCGGGCACCGTCCGGGTCGTGGTGCTGCGCGGTGAGGGCAAGTCCTTCTCCGCCGGACTCGACCGGCAGGCGTTCACTCCCGAGGGCTTCGAGGGTGAGCCGTCCTTCCTCGACCTGGCGCGCGGATCGGACGAACTGCTGGACTCCACCATCGCCGAGTACCAGGAGGCTTTCACCTGGTGGCGGCGCAATGACATCGTCTCCATCGCCGCCGTGCAGGGCCACGCGATCGGCGCGGGCTTCCAGCTCGCGCTGGCCTGCGACCTCCGCGTGGCCGCGGACGACGTGCAGTTCGCCATGCGCGAGACCAGCCTGGGCCTCGTGCCGGACCTCGCGGGTACCCAGCCGCTGACCTCCCTGGTCGGTTACGCCCGCGCGCTGGAGATCTGTGCCACGGGCCGTTTCGTGCACGCCGAGGAGGCCGAGCGGATCGGCCTGGCCAACCTCGTCGTGCCCGCCGACGAGCTCGACGCGGCGGTCAAGGACCTCACCACCGCGCTGGTCGCCCCGCCGCGCGACGCGGTCATCGAGACCAAGGCGCTGCTCCGTGACGCCCTGTCGCGCTCGTACGACGACCAGCGCACCGCGGAGCGCGCCGCCCAGGCCCGCCGCCTGCGGGACCTGGCCGGCCTCTCCGACTGACGTCCGCCGCCGGTCCGCGGGGCACGTCCCCGCGGAGTCGGGGAGGATCCCGGCTCCGCCGGGCACCGGGCTCCGCCCGGACCCTCCACCGGCTACCGCTGGGGTACTCCCTTCGAACGCCGAGGGGGCCGCTGATCCCGTACCCCCGTAACGGGACCAGCGGGGTGTGCGGCGGCTCGGGGCTTACGGCAGGAGCAGCGCCTTGCCCGGGATCTCGCGGGCCTCGATCGCCCGGTGCGCCTCGGCCGCCTCGGCCAGCGGGAAGGTGCGGGCGATCACCGGCCGCAGCCGGCCCGCCGCCGCCTCGCCGAGCGCGAACGCGGTCAGCCGCCGCGTCTGCTCCGCGGTCAGCTGCACCTCCTGGATCCCGTGCACCGTGATCCCGCGCCGTTCGGCCTCCTGCGGGCTCAGCCGGGCGAAGCCGCCGCTCGGCGCGCCGTGCGCGGAGACCCACCCGCCGTCGCGGACCAGGTCGAACGCGGCCAGGCCCAGCTCGCCGCCGACGCCGTCCAGCAGCACGTCCACCGGGCCGCCGACCTGCTCGGTCCAGCCGTCCTGCGTGTAGTCCACCGTCCGGTGCGCCCCCAGCTCCCGTACCAGCGCCAGCTTCCGCTCGCCCCGGGCCGCGCCGATCACCTCGGCCCCGGCCGCCACCGCGAGCTGCACCAGCAGCGTCCCCATTCCGCCGGCCGCACCCAGGATCAGCACCCGGGAGCCGGAGGTGATCCCGGCCCGCGCGGCGATGCTCGCCGCGGTCACCCCGTCGTGCGCCAGCGCCGCCGCCTGCGCCCGCTCCAGTCCCTCCGGGACCGCGACCAGGCGCTCCAGCGGGACCCGCACCAGCTCCGCATACGTACCCCGGGTGCCCGCGGCGGCGACCGCACGGCGCCCGAGCCACTCAGGGTCGACGCCCTCGCCCACCGCCACCACGGTCCCGGCCGCCGCGCCGCCCGGCACGTACGGCGGGTGGATGCCGAACTGCTCGCCCCAGCCGCCGCGGATCTGCGTCTCCACGAAGATCGTGTCCACTGCCTCGGCCCGCACCACCGCCTCGCCCGCGCCGGGCACCGGATCCGCGGCCTCCACCGGCACCAGCACCTCAGGACCGCCGTACCCGTCCACGCGTATCGCCCGCATGGGACCCCCTCTTTCCCGTTGCTCCCGGCCCTCGGCGGGCCGGCCTTGATCGCGGACCCACTCTCCGACCTCGACCTCGGTTGAGGTCAAGGCCGCCCGGGAAAACAGGTCCGGGTCGACCGGCGTAGTCCCGGGGCGCAGCCGCCCGCTCCCGCTTACCGTGGAGCGCAGGGAGTCCGTCCGCGCGAAGGGACACGCGATGACCGAATCCGGATCCGGGGGCGCCGCAGGCGACCCGGCCGACCGCGGCCGTACGACCGTCTCCGACGGGGTGGTCGAGAAGATCGCGGGCCTGGCCGCCCGCGAGGTCGTCGGCGTCCACGCCATGGGCACCGGCAGCGGTCTGTCCCGCACCTTCGGGGCCGTCCGCGACCGGGTCCCGGGCGGGGCGAAGTCCTCCGTCACGCGCGGGGTCAAGGCCGAGGTCGGAGAGGTCCAGACGGCCCTGGACCTGGAGATCGTCGTCGACTACGGGGTGTCCATCCGCGACGTCGCCCGGGCCGTCCGCGTGAACGTCATCGACGCGGTCGAGCGGATGACGGGCCTGGAGGTCGTCGAGGTGAACATCGCGGTGAGCGACGTGAAGCTGCCCGACGAGCCCGACGAGGAGCCGGAGTCCCGACTCCAGTAGGGGATTGAAGGAGGGAAGGTGCCCGCATGAGGATGGCGGTCGTCGGCATGTTCGCCGGCATGGCCCTCGCGTTCGCCGGCTACTTCGGGGGCTTCGGTGCCTTCCTGCTGACGGCTGCGCTCGGCGCCATCGGCTTCGTCGTCGGCCGGTTCCTGGACGGGGACCTGGAGCCCGGCGACTTCTTCCGCCCCCGCGACCGCGACCGGTGAGGCCTCGATGACCACGCCCCGGGCGACCCCGCCGACCCCGCCGACCCCGCCGACTCGGCCGACTCCGCCCCGGCAGGGCCCGCCGCGGGCCGTGCCGCCCCGGGTGCCGCCCGCGGAACGGGGCGCGACCCAGATCGCCGACCGGGTCGTCGCCAAGATCGCGGCCCAGGCCGCGCGCGAGGCACTCGCCGCGCAGTCCGGCGGGCCGCCCTCCGGGGGGACGGCCTCCGGCGGGACGGCCGCCGCCCCGCACGCGACGGTGACCGTCCACCACGACATCGCCCGGGTCCGCGTGAGCCTGGAACTCGACTACCCCTCCGACCTCGCCGCCCAGTGCGCCGCCGTGCGCAGCCGGGTCGTGCAGCGGATCGAGGAGTGCGCGGCCATGGCCGTACCGGAGGTCGACATCGACATCGAGCACCTGCACCCGGCGCAGACCCGCAGCGCCGCCGTGCGGGACCGGCGGCTGCGGTGACGGCCCCCGCGCCGGGCGGTGCGGCCGCGCCCGCGCCGGCGGATCCGCCCATCGGGTCCGCGCCCCCGCCGCCGGCCTCCCGGGTCCACCGGTTCCGGTCGGCCCGGCGGATCCCGGCCGCCCTGACCGCGCTCGCGCTGCTCGGGGCGGCGGGCCTGTCCCTGTACGACCTCGCCGCCGTACAGGCTCACCGGCCCGGCATGGCCTGGCGGCGCGAGCTCGCCGCCCAGCTGACCCGGCGCACCCCCGCCGACCCCGAGGTACTCGTCGCGGCCGGGGTCCTGGTCGCCGTGGGGGCGGCGCTGCTGGTGCTCGCGCTGACGCCGGGGCTGCGCGGGATCCTGCCGATGCGGCCGCCTCCCGGGGCCGCCGGGATCCGGGCCGGGCTCGGCCGCAAGGCCGCCGCGCAGGTGCTGCGGGACCGGGCCATGGAGGTCTCCGGGGTGCGCTCGGCGCGGGTGAAGGTGGGCCGCTCCCGCGTGGTGGTGCGGGCCGCCTCCCACTTCCGCGAGCTGGACGACGTACGGGCCGACCTGGAGGCGGTGCTCGCCGTCGGCATCGGCGAACTGGGCCTGGCCCACCCGCCGCAGCCCCGCGTGCGGGTCAACCGCGCGGCGGCCGGCGGGAAGAGGTGAGCGGTGTGCTCCGGATCGTCAACCGGATCCTGCTCGGGACCGTCGGCCTGGTCCTGATCGGCATCGGCGTGGTGGTGCTGACGGCGGCGCCGCCGCTCGGCGGCCGCCACGCACCGCTGCTCGCGGAGGCCACTCGGCTCCGGTACCGGCATGCCGAGGGCTGGTGGTGGTGGGGGATGCTCGCCGGGCTGGCGGTGTGCGTGCTCCTCGCGCTGTGGTGGCTGCTGGCCCAGCTGCGGCGCTCGCGGCTGCCGGCGGTGGTGGTGGACACCGGCGACGGGGCGTTCGCGGTGCTCCGGGGCCGGGCGCTGGAGGAGGCGGTGGTCGCGGACGCCGGCGCGCTCGACGGGGTGGCCCGGTGCCGGGTCGCCCTGCGGGGGCGGCGGGGGGCGCCGGGTCTGCGGGTGGGGCTGGAGCTGGAGCCGCATGCCGTGCCGGCCGATGCGTTGGCTGCGCTGGCCGGGCCGGTGCTCGGGCACGCCCGTGCGTCGGCGGGGCTGCCCGCCCTCACCGCCGAGGCCCGCCTCTCGGTCCCCTCCCACCGCGCCCGCCGCGTCACCTAACCCCCGGTCCGGGCCCGGGGCCCCCGCTGCCGCTGCCGATGCCGCTGCCGCTGCCGCTGAGCGGAGCCTGTCCCCTCCCCGCCCGTTCCCGAACCGGGCTCCGCCCGGACCCGGTTCCGTGCGCTTCGCGCCCGGTGCGCTCAAACGCCGCGCGGGCTGAAATCAGCCCCGCCGGCGTTTGAGGCGCTGGGGGAGGGTCCGGGGGCGGAGCCCCCGGTTTCGGGAAGGGGCGGGGTGGGGGAATGGCTCCGCGCAGCGGGGTCAGAAGCCGTGGCGGAAGCCGCCGTCCACGGGCAGCATGATGCCGGTCAGGTACGAGGCCGCCGGCGAGAGCACGAACGCGGCGGTGCGGCCGAACTCCTCGGGCGTGCCGTAGCGCCGCAGCGGGATGTGCGCCTCGTTCGCGGCCCGGGCCGCCCCCGCATCGCCGGACAGCGCGTCCAGCTCCCGCACCCGGTCGGTGTCGATCCGGGCGGGCAGCAGGCCCAGCACCCGGATGCCGCGCGGGCCGAGCTCCACCGACAGCGACTTCGCGAAGCCCGCCAGCCCCGGCCGCAGGCCGTTGGAGATGGTCAGGCCGGGGATCGGCTCGTGGACCGAGCCCGACAGCACGAAGCCGATGACCCCGCCCTCGCCCAGCTCGGCCGCGGCCGCCCGCGCAAGCCGCACCGCGCCCAGGAACACCGCCTCGAAGGCACCCGTCCACTGCGCGTCGGTGGTGTCGGCCGCGAAACCCGGCGCCGGCCCGCCGACGCTGACGAGGATGCCGTCGAAGCGGCCGAAGCGTTCCTTCGCCGCAGCGATCAGCCGCTCGGCGGCCGCGGGGTCGGCGTTGTCGGCGGCGACCCCGACGGCGTTCGGGCCCAGGGCGGCCGCGGCCTCCTCGGCGCGCGCCGCATCACGGCCCGTCAGCACGACCTTCGCGCCGTCGGCGGTCAGTTCGCGCGCCGCGGCGAAGCCCAGCCCGCGGGTGGCTCCGGTGACGACGTAGACACGGTCCTTCAGTCCAAGATCCATGCCGGACAACCTACGTGGTCGGCGCCGGCTCCCGCACGGGGGATGCAGCCGCGGCGGCGGCCTCCCGGTCGCGCCGCTCGCGCCGTACGAGGACCAGCCAGCCCACCGGCACCGCCGCGGCGAACAGCCACCACTGCACGGCGTACGCCATGTGCGGGCCGATCGAGTCGTGGTCGGGGTCGGCGATCGCCTCGGGACCGCCGCTCGCCGGGAGCGGCGCGGTGAGCTCCAGGTAGCCGCCGAGGACCGGCCTGCCGAGGTACTCCGCTGCCTGCGCGCTGTTGATCAGCATCACCTGGCGGTCCGGGAGCCCCTTGCGGTCCTTGATGCCGCTGCCGCCGCTGGTCTCGTCGGCCTTGAGCCGGCCGGTGACGGTGACCTCGCCGGAGGGGGCGGGCGGCACCGGCGGGTAGCCGGCCGGGTCGTCCCCGCCGGGCACCCAGCCGCGGTTGACCAGGACCGCCCGGCCGTCGCCCATGACGAGCGGGGTCAGGACGTGGAAGCCGACCTTGTCGTCGTTGGAGGTCCGCATCCGGACGACCACCTCGTGCGCGGAGTCGTACGTGCCGGTGGCGGTGACGGCGCGCCAGTAGTCGGAGCGCGGGACGCGGTGGCCGGGGGAGGTGACCTCGGCGACGGGCGCGGGCTTCGCGCGCAGGTTCGACGTGATCAGCTCGTTCTGCGCGACGCGGTGCTCGTGGCGGTGGTACTGCCAGAAGCCCAGCTTGATCATCACGGGGATGAGGACGAGGGCGACGAGGGTGAGGGTCACCCACTGCCGGGTCAGCACAAAGCGGTACACGCCCACGACGGTACCCCCAGCCGAGGAGACCCCGGCGGCCGGGTGGCCGTCCGGGGCCGGGGGAGAGGGACGTCACACGCGGTCGACGATGCCCACCTTCCCCTCCGCGCGAGCGCAGTGCGCCCCGCAGTACCACTGGCCCTCGACCTCGACGCCCTGTCCGATGATCTGGACCCGGCAGTGCTCACAGATCGGCGCCATGCGGTGGATGGCGCAGGAGAAGCAGTCGAAGACGTGCACCGCGCCCTGCGCGTGCACTTCGAAGGACATGCCGTAATCGTTTCCGCAGACCTCACAACGTGCCATGCGCCACAGGGTGGGACGCGGCGGCGGGTCGGGGAAGCGGGCGCCGGGCGAGTCGCCCGAGGCTCACCCGTCTGCCGCAGCCACGTCCCGCAGCAGCTGGGTGAAGGCGGCCTCGTCGACGACCGGGGTGCCGAAGGACTTGGCCTTGACGGTCTTCGAGGTCACCGAGTCGGGGTCGTTGGTGACGAGCAGGCTCGTGAGCCGCGACACACTCGTCGCGACGTGCAGCCCCGCCTCGACCGCCCGGTCCTCCAGCAGTTCGCGGTCGATGGAGGTGTCGCCCGAGAAGGCGACCCGCATGCCCTGCTTCAGCGGCTTGCCGTCCTCGAAGCGCCCCGGGTTGGGGTGCGGGCACGGCGGCCGCTTGCGGGAGGGCCGCCAGCTGCCGCCCCGGTACGAGGCCTGGTGGCCGATCCGCGCGGTGACGGGGGAGTCCGTCCACTCGGTCAGCGGCCGGCACTCCAGCAGCGGCAGCCGCACGCCGCCCTGCGCCGCGGCGTGCAGCGAGGGGCGGAAGGCCTCCGCGAGGACGCGGGCGTCGTCGAGGGCGTGGTGGGCGCGCTGCTGGACCACCCCGAAGTGCGCGGCGAGCGATTCCAGCTTGTGGTTGGGCAGCGGGAGGTTCAGCTCCTTCGACAGGGCGATGGTGCACAGCCGCTGGCGGACCGGCGCGGTCACGGCGGCCCGCGCGTACTCCCGGGCGATCATCTGCCAGTCGAAGATGGCGTTGTGCGCGACCAGGACCCGGTCGGCGAGCCGGGTCGCGAACTCCTCGGCGATGTCCTGGAACAGGGGCGCGTCCTGGAGCATCTCGCTGGTCAGCCCGTGGATCCACACCGGGCCCGGGTCCCGCTGCGGGTTGACCAGGGAGTACCAGTGGTCCTCCACGTTGCCCTGCGCGTCGAGCCGGTAGACGGCCGCGGACACTATCCGGTCGTCGCGAGCGAGCCCGGTGGTCTCCACGTCGACGACCGCGTACCCCTGGGGGTACGCGGCCGGCCACGTCGTCTCTGCGGTCGTACGGTCGTCGAGCATGGTCACAGAGGATATCGGCACCGACTGACACCCCGGCCCCGGCGGGCAGCGGCCCGGCCGACGCGGCCGGTTCACCGCGGGGGTGCGGCCGGTTCCAGCAGGGAGCCGACCAGGGCCCGTACGGAGAGCAGGAAGAGGTGTTCCGGATCGGCGGGCCGGGACAGGGCACGGGCGAGCGGGGCGTCGTGCGGGGCGGCGGCCGGGTCCCACAGCTCGCTCTCGGCGGGGGACTGGGCGGGGGAGCGCTCGCGGTGGCGCTCGACCAGGACGAAGCCGACGATCTGGAACTGGATCGCGCGGACGGCGTCCGCGGCCCGCGTGCCGCGCAGCCCGGCCGCGTGCACCTCCTGGACCAGCGCCTGCTGGGCGGGCAGGAACATCCGGTCGGTGAGGCCCCGTTCGTGCACCATGGCGATCAGGTGCGGGCGCTCGCGCAACTCGCGGCGCAGGGTGCGGGCGACGGACAGGACCCGCTCGGCGGGGGTGCGGCCGGCCGGAGCGATCGCGCCCATCTGTTGCACGGTGTGCTCCACAAGAGCGTCGAGGAGCGATTCGCGGTTGCCGACGTGCCAGTAGATGGAGGTCACCGCCGTGCCCAGCGCGGCGGCGAGCCGGCGCATGGTCAGGGCGGCCGGGCCGTGCTGCTTGACCAGGCGGGCGGCCGCCTCCAGTACCTCGTCGCGGGTGAGTGCGGATCTGGCCATCGCCGCGGGCCGCCCCTCTGTCAGTCCGGTCTGCAGGGTCTGACGATTCGTCAATTCACGTCCGTGCGGGGGTCTTTACCCTTCATCGGCAGCGGTGTAACTGTGTTACAGAACCTCCCTCGGGCAACGTCCGGGGGACCCCCAGGAGGGTGGTGCGAGTCATGGCACGCGTACGGTACGGAGCGCGCACCGAGGCCGAGATCGAAGCCTCGCGCGCGAAGAGTTCCCGCCTCCCCGACATCTGGTCCACCGGCGTGGTGGCGGTCTGGGAGAGCGATCCCGACGTGGTGGCGGCGGTCCTGCCGCCGCCGCTCAAGCCCGCCGAGCGGCCCCTGGTGCGGGCCAACATCAGCCGCGTCGACCTGCCCGGCTATCCCCTCGGCGCCGGATCGGTGGCCGTCGCCGCCCGCCACGGCGGGGTCGAGGGCTGGTACCCGCTGGTCATGCCCATGACGCACGAGCGGGCCCTGGTCGGCGGCCGCGAGGTCTTCGGCGAGCCCAAGAAGCTCGGCGAGGTCACCGTCGAGCGCGACGGCCTCGTCGTCCGGGCCTCCCTCGCCCGGCACGGCATCGCCTTCGTCGAGGTGCGCGGGGCGGTGGACCGCGAGCTGCCGGTACCCGAGCCGGCCCGGAAGACCGACTTCTACTTCAAGTTCCTCCCGGCGGTCGACGGCTCCGGCTTCGAGGACGACCCGGCCCTGGTGCACTGCACGCGCAACGAGAAGGTCCGCAAGCTGGAGCACCTCACCGGTGACGTGCTCCTGCGGGAGTCCATGTTCGACCCGGTCGCCGACCTGCCCGTACGCCGCCTCGTGGAGCTGACCATCGGCGAGAAGACCACCGACCAGCAGGGCCGGGTCGTCGAACGGGTCAGCGCCCGGGCCCTGCTCCCGTACCTCCACCAGCGCTACGACGACCCGCAACAGGCCTTCGACGGCCCGCCGGAGGGGAGTGCCTGACATGCGGCTCGAAACCGGACAGGTGGCCGTCGTCACCGGCGCCGCGAGCGGAATCGGCCTGGCCATGGCCCGCCGCTTCGCCGCCGAGGGACTCAAGGTGGTCCTCGCCGACGTCGAGGAGGGCGCCCTGAACAAGGCCGCCGCAGAACTCCGGGCCGAGGGGGCCGAGGTGCTCGCCCGGACCGTCGACGTCAGCGACCGCGAGGCCGTCCAGGCCCTCGCCGACGCCGCGTACGGGGCCTTCGGCGCCGTGCACGTCCTGTGCAACAACGCGGGCGTCGGCTCCGGCGCCGAGGGACGGATGTGGGAGCACGAGCCCAACGACTGGAAGTGGGCCTTCTCCGTCAACGTCTGGGGCGTCTTCCACGGCATCCAGGCCTTCGTCCCCCGCATGATCGCGGGCGGCGCGCCCGGCCACGTCGTCAACACCTCCTCCGGCGACGGCGGCATCGCCCCCCTGCCCACCGCCTCCGTCTACGCCGTCACCAAGGCGGCCGTGGTCACCATGACCGAATCCCTCTACGCCCACCTCAAGGCCGAGGGCGCCGCCGTCGGCGCCTCCGTCCTCTTCCCCGGACCGCACATGCTGCGCACCGGGCTGTGGGAGTCGCACCGCAACCGGCCCGAGCGCTACGCGAAGGAGCGGCCGCGCAGGGCCCCGTACCGGACCCTCGACCAGTACGAGGCCGCGATGCGCGCGGCCGGGCACGAGGTGAAATTCACCCCGGTCGAGGAGGTCGCCGAGCACGTCGTCGACGGCATCCGCGCCGACCGCTTCTGGATGCTCCCGGCCGGCGAGCACAGCGACCGGCAGATCCGCGCCCGGTCGCAGTCGATGCTCGACCGCGCCAACCCCGCCTACCTGGAGAGCTTCATCCTCGACTGAGGAGAGACACACCGTGAGCGCGTACGAAGAGCCGTACCTGATCGTCTCCTCCGACTGCCACGCCGGCCTGCCGACCGAGCAGTACCGCCCCTACCTCGACTCCCGCTTCCACCGCGCCTTCGACGAGTTCCTCGGACAGCGCGACGCCCGCCGCGCCGAGGCCACCCGGCTCGGCATCCGCAACGAGGCCTTCGCCGAGAAGTGGTTCCACGACAACGAGGAAGGCCTGCGGGGCGGCTGGGACGTCGCCCAGCGCCTGAAGGAGCTCGACGGCGACGGCGTGGCCGCCGAGGTCGTCTTCCCCGACGCGGACGCCGTCGACAGCCAGACCGCGGCCCCCTTCGGCGTGGGCCTCGGCCTCTCCGGCGACCAGGACCCCGAGCTCGGCATGGCGGGCGCCCAGGCCCACAACCGGTGGCTGGCCGAGTTCGTCTCCCACAACCCCGAGCGGCACTGCGGGGTCGCCCTGCTGCCGATCACCGGCGAGCCGGACAGGGTCGTCGCCGAGATCCACCGGGCCAAGGAGTCCGGGCTCGGCGCCCTGATGATCCCGTCCATGTGGGTGGACCAGGCGCCCTACCACGACCGCCGCTACGACCCGGTGTGGGCGGCGGCCGCCGAGACGGCCATGCCGGTCGTCACCCACTCGGGGGCCGCGCCCCGCCACGAGTACGGCGACCACCTCGGCATCTACGTCTCCGAGGTCACCTGGTGGCCGGCCCGCCCGCTGTGGTTCCTCCTCTGGTCCGGGGTCTTCGAGCGGCACCCCGGGCTGAAGTTCGGCGTGGCCGAATCCGGCTGCTGGTGGCTCCCCAACCAGCTCTGGTTCATGGACCGGCTCTACCTCGGCGCGCACGGCGGCAAGAAGCTGTCGCCGTTCGCCGAGCTCAAGCGGCCGCCGAGCGAGTACCTCGACCGCCAGGTGTTCGTCTGCGCCACCAACACCAAGCGGCGCGAACTCGCCCAGCGCTACGAGATCGGCGTCGACAACATCCTGTGGGGCTCGGACTTCCCGCACCCCGAGGGCACCTGGCCGGGCACCCGGACGTGGCTGCGCAACACCTTCCACGACATCCCGGTCGCCGAGACCCGCCGCATGCTGGGCCTGGCCGCGGCGGAGGTCTTCGGCTTCGACACGGCCGAGCTGGCGCCGGTCGCCCGCCGCATCGGCCCCACGCCGGCGGAGCTCGGCCAATCGCCCGACCAGGCCGCCGTGGAGGCCTCCTGGGCCCGCTCGCGCGAGGTGGGCCGGCACTGGCTGACCGAGCACGACTTCCCGGTGCTGGGGGTCTCCCGTGACCGATGACCGCTACACGGTCGTCTCGGCGGACTGCCACGCGGGCGCCGACCTCCTCGACTACAAGCCGTACCTGGCCAGGAAGCACCACGACGACTTCGACGCCTGGGCGGCCGCGTACGTCAACCCGTACGAGGACCTCCTCGCCGACACCGCCGACCGCAACTGGAACTCCGACCGCCGGCTCGCCGAGCTGGAGGCCGACGGCATCGTGGCGGAGGTCGTCTTCCCGAACACCATCCCGCCCTTCTTCCCCAACGCCTCGCTGATGGCGCAGCCGCCCACCCGCGCCGAGTACGAACAGCGCTGGGCCGGGCTGCAGGCGCACAACCGCTGGCTCGCCGACTTCTGCGCACAGGCGCCGGGCCGGCGGGCGGGCGTCGCGCAGATCCTCCTCAACGACGTGGACGCGGCGGTGGCGGAGATCCGCCGCACCCGTGAGGCGGGCCTGACCGGCGGCATCCTGCTGCCCGGGGTCCCGCCCGGCTCGGCGGTCCCCGAGCTGTACTCGGAGGCGTACGACCCGATCTGGGCGGTCTGCGACGAGCTGGACGTCCCGGTCAACCACCACGGCGGCTCCGCGTCGCCGCCGCTGGGGCCGGAACCGGCGGCGCGGGCGGTCTTCATGGTGGAGACGACCTGGTTCTCGCACCGGGCCCTGTGGCACCTGATCTTCGGCGGTGCGTTCCGGCGCCACCCGCGGCTGAAGCTGGTCCTGACCGAGCAGGGCTCGGGCTGGATCCCGGGCGTGCTCGACATGCTGGACTACTACCACGGCCGGCTGGTCTCCGCCGCGACCAAGGCGGCCACGGCGGAGTCCAAGTTCGGCGCGGGGCTCGCGGAGGCCATGGGCAAGGGGCCCAGCGAGGTCTGGCGGGACAACTGCTTCGTGGGCGCGAGCTTCATGCGGCCGCACGAGGTCCCGCTGCGGGAGCGGATCGGCCTCGACAAGATCATGTGGGGCAGCGACTACCCCCACGACGAGGGCACCGCCCCGTACTCGCGGGAGGGCCTGCGGATCGCGTACGCGGGGGTCCCCCGGGAGGAGGTCGCGGCGATGGTCGGCGGCAACGCCGCCCGGGTGTACGGCTTCGACCTGCCCCTGCTGGACGCGCTGGCGGCGAAGCACGGGCCGCGGGTCGCGGAGATCGCCGAGCCGCTGGCTGCGCCCCCGCCGGACGCCACCAGCCCGGCCTTCGCCCGCGGGGGCTCGGTCCGGGTCTGGTGACGTACGGCTCCCGCCGGGCGGATCACCAGGGGCTCAGCCACTTGATCCGCTCGGGCGGGATCCGGTCGAGGCCCTCGGCCCGGACCGTCGAGCCGAGCTCGATGGTGAGGTGCTCCAGGTCGGCGAGCGGGGCCAGGTCGTAGGCACTGCTCAAGCCGGTCAGGACGAGGCGCCGCAGCCCGGGGAGCCCGCGGAGAGCCGCCAGTCCGTCCGGGCATCGGCAGTTGCCGAGGTGCACGCTCTCCACCTGGGGCTGGCCGAGCAGGACCGTGAGGTCCAGTTCCCCGTGGTCGGCCACGTTGAGGGAGCGCAGGTGCGGAAGCGGCGGCAGTGCTTTCAACCGGCTGACGTGCGCCGGCTCGCTGACGGTCAGCGTCTCCAGTTCCGGCCAGCGCTCCAAGGAGTCGAGCAGGATCCCGGGATGGCGCAGCGCGAGCCCCTTGAGTGACTGCGGGGCCGGGAGGTGAGACACCAGCGCCACGCTCGAGGGCGTGTTGATCGTCAGCCATTCGAGGGCCCGTAGCTCGGCCAGGGGCGAAGGGTCCAGCTTGAAGGGCAGGTTGCTCAGCACCAGGGTGGTGAGCCGGGGCAGGGCGGCGAGCGGCCCCAACCCGGACAGCTTCGTGCAGCTGTAGAGGCCCAGGTAGTCCAGTTCCTCGTGGACCGTCAGGGCGCCCAGGTCCGTCAGCCCGTTCTGGAAGAGGACCAGGCTCTTCAGACGCAGGCCGGCCAGGGACTCCGGGATGCTCTCGGCGTCGCTGACGTGCAGGCTTTCCACGTGTCGCACCTTCCGCAGCGCGGCCATCTGCTCGGGCGTGCGGACCATCAGCATCGTCCTGCCGAGGACCGCATCGGCCAGCACCTCGTCGGCGTACATCCCCGCGTCGAAGTACTGCCAGCTCCGGCCCACCTCCCACTGCACAGAGGTGCGCCCGTCCCGCCGGAACCGGGCGACGACCGCCATCGCCCGCGCCCCGCCGACCGTCGTCGCAGTCCGCACGCACGCGGCCGCCTCGTCCTCGGCGAGTCTCTCCGGGCCCGGCAGCAGCTCCAGCACCAGCTCCCCCGCCTTGGCCAGTTCCTCCGCCTGCTCGGGCGTGCGCGGCGGCAGGAGTTCGGCCGTCCGGGACTGGATCTCGCGCCGCAGGGCCGGGTCCAGTTCCGGGGCGTGTTCCAAGGAGGCTGCGGCCAGGAGGACCAGGCGGCTGCTGGCGCCCTTGACCTTGTCCGCCCGCTTCAGCAGGCCGCGCAGGATGCGGGTGCGTTCGTCCGGGCGGGCGTGGCCGACGGCCATGCGGACCACGTCGTCCCAGGTGTCGTCCTGCGCGTTCTTCACCAGCACGCCGAAGTCCCGCGACTCCACCGCCGCCTTGGCGCCCAGGTAGTCCTGGAAGGTGCGGTGGACGAAGTCCACCGAGCCCTTCACCGGCTCCCGCAGCAGCCCGCTGCGGATCAGCAGGTGGGCGAAGACCTGCTCCGCATCGCCCTGTTCCCGCACCTGCGGCATCGCATCGAGCCACTCGTCCACCATCTCGACGGCCTCGTCGCGCCCCGCCTCCACCTGCCCGTTGCGGATCAGCCAGTACGCGAACCGCTGGAGCAGCAGGATCTGCTCGTCGCGGGTCAGGTAGACCCCCTCGACCCCGGCGATCTCCCGCTCGGTGTCCCGCCGGACCAGCAGCATGTCCAGGGCCGCGTCGTACAGCTCCTTGCGGGCCCGCGGCAGCTGCATCCGCCGGTCCCGGTTCAGGGCGCAGAGGAGGGCGCACATCAGCGGGTTCGTCGCCAGCCGGCCCAGGTCGCGGCGGGCGGAGACCGCCTCCAGCAGCGAGGCCTCGTACGCGTCGAGGTCCTCTCCGGCGGAGTCGGGCCCGCCGGGACCGCACTCGGCCCGTGCGGCCCGGTGCCAGTGCGCGATGAACGTCCCGATGTCCTCCCGCTCCATCGGCAGCAGGGAGTGCGGGGTGAACCCCTGCCCGGCGAGCCAGCCCTCCGGGACCGCCGAGGGCCGGGTGGTCACCACGTACCGCGCCTTGGGGAAGGCGGAGACGAGGGAGCGCAGCCAGGTCTCCGTACGGGTGCGCAGCCGCTGCGGAACCTCGTCGACCCCGTCGACCAGGACCAGCGCCCGCCCGCTCAGCATGAGGTCCTCGACCCATCCGGCCGGGGCCGACAGCGGTATGCCCGAGGCCTTGAGGAAGTCCTCCGGCAGCGGCAGGGTCTCGGCCGTGGTGAACGCCCGCAGCCGCAGCACGAACGGGACGCAGGTGCTCCAGGGGCCGCCGGTCTGCCGGGCCGCGTTCAGGGCGAGCCACTGGACGAGGGTGCTCTTGCCCGAGCCCGCCGGGCCGCGCAGCAGGACCCGGTCCGCCGCGCCGAGCGCCTGCTCCGCCTTGACGGTGGTGCGGTGCATACCGGGCTCGCCGGGCAGCAGCTGCTGCTGCTCTCCGCTGACCGCGAGGCTGATGTAGGCGAGGTCCAGCGGCCACTCCTGCCGGGCCCGACTGGTGGTCAGCCCGTACAGCTGGAGCCGCCCGTGCGCCTCGGCGAGGTAGCGGGCGTACCGCTCCTCGAAGGCGTGCGCCGCACCGCTGCGCTCCTCGCCGAGGCGGTCCACCGCGCGCGCCAACTCGCCGGTCCTGCGGACCAGTTCCACGTCGGCCCGGGCCCCGAACGCCGGCAGTGCCGTCAGGTACTCCACCGCGTGGACGCACGCCAGCCGGATCAGGTCCCGGCAGGCGGCCTCCGCCGCCGGGCTCAGTCCGGCGGCCGGCGGCACGGGCAGCCGGGCCGCCAGGGCCGCCGGGTCCAGGTCGGCCGCGAACAGGGCGTCGGCGTCGACCTTGCCCAGTGCGGCGAAGGCGTCGGCGGCCGCGTCCAGTGCCGCGAGGCGCTCGTGCTCCGGCAGCCGGGCCGCGGCCGGCCCCAGCCGCTCGGCCAAACCCTCGGCGAGCCGGCGGAGTTCGGGCGTACCGAGCTGCGCCGGGCGGCGCCAGCGCTGTGCCGGGCGCACCGGCTTGTCCGTGAGTCCGGCGCCGGGCACCTGCCCGAGGCGCGACCTCAGCAGCGACCCCGCCGCCGCGCTCGCCGTCCGTAAGACCGCCGTTTCGAAGCCCGTCATCCCCGCCCTCCCGTCGGCTCCTCCCGGCCTTGGACCCTACAGCGCGAACCGCCGGTAACCCTGATGGATACCGATCGGTAACAACCCCTAGCGGCGCCCCCGGAGCCGCCTCTATGGTGCGGGCATGCCGAACCTGCCCGATGTCGTGCTGTGGTCCATACCCGCCTTCGTGCTGCTCACCGTCGTCGAGCTGGTGAGCTACCGGATCCATCCCGACGAGGACGCCGCCGGGTACGAGACCAAGGACGCGTTCACCAGCGTCGGCATGGGACTCGGCAGCCTCGTCTTCGACTTCCTCTGGAAGATCCCGGTCGTCGCGATCTACACGGCGGTCTACGAACTGACCCCGCTGCGGGTTCCCGTCCTGTGGTGGACGGTCCTGCTGATGCTGCTCGCGCAGGACTTCTGCTACTACTGGCAGCACCGCGGCCACCACGTCATCCGCATCCTGTGGGCCTGCCACGTCGTCCACCACAGCAGCCGGAAGTTCAACTTCACCACCGCGCTGCGCCAGCCGTGGACCAGCGCCACCTCCTGGCCGTTTTACCTGCCGATGATCGCCCTCGGCGTGCACCCGGCCGCCGTGGCCTTCTGCTACTCGGTCAACCTCGTCTACCAGTTCTGGATCCACACCGAGCGCATCGGCAAGCTGCCCCGGCCCGTGGAGTACGTCTTCAACACGCCCTCCCACCACCGCGTCCACCATGCCTCCCAGGGCGGCTACCTGGACCGCAACTTCGGCGGGATCCTCATCGTCTGGGACAGGATGTTCGGCTCCTGGGTCGGGGAGGAGGAGCGGCCCGTCTTCGGGCTGACGAAGAACATCAGCACCTACAACCCGCTGCGCGTCGCCACCCACGAGTACGCCGCCATCGCCCGCGACGTCCGGGCGGCCGCCACCTGGCGCGAGCGCGCGGGCCGGGTCTTCCGCGGACCGGGCTGGAGCCCCGTGCCCTCCGCCGCAGCCGCTGCGGCCGGTGCCACCGGTGCAGCCGGTACGCAGGGTACGACCGGCCCGGACCCGAGCCGCGGCCCGGCCGGCACCCCGGAGCGCGCCGCGTGAGCGCGGTGGCGGAGCCGCCGCAGGGCGCTGCCGCGTCCGCCGCGGCCCCGGCGGTCGGCCCGGCCCGGCGGGCGCTCCTCGGCCGCCTCGCGCTCGGCGCCTTCGCCGCCGCCACCGCCGCCGACCTCGCCGCGCTGCTCGCCGACTGGCACCCCGGGCACGTCCTCGCCAAGCCGCTGCTGATGCCGCTGCTCGTCGCGTACGTCGTCCTCACCCGCCCCCGGGCCCCGCGGCTGCTGGTGGCGGCCCTGCTCTTCGGCTGGGGCGGGGACCTGGCCCTGCTCTTCGACGCCGAGCCCGCCTTCCTGATCGGCATGGGCTCCTTCGCCGCCGGGCACGTCTGCTACCTCGTGCTCTTCGGCCGCGGCAGGACGCATCCCGGGCTCGGGGCCGCGTACGCCGCCGCCCTCCTCGGCACCGTCGGCCTGCTGTGGTCCGACCTGCCGGCGGCGCTGCGGATCCCCGTCGCCTGCTACAGCCTGCTGCTGACCGCCATGGCCTACCGCTCCAGTGCCCTCGGGCCGCGGGCCGGGCTCGGCGGGGCGCTGTTCCTGCTCTCCGACTCGCTGATCGCCACCGGGGTCGCCGCGTGGCCGCAGCTGCCCCGCCCCGACTTCTGGATCATGGCCACCTACGCGGCGGCCCAGTACCTGCTGGCCGGCGGCGCACTGGCCGCGGGGCAGGCGTACGGTAGGGAACTCGACCCGGCACGATCTGCCGGGTGAAATCCCCACCTGATCACCGGAGGGCTGCACCACCATGCGCGCCACCGTCATCCACGCCCCGCACGACATCCGCGTGGAGGAGGTGCCCGACGCTGCGATCCAGCGCCCCGAGGACGCCGTCGTCCGCGTGCTGCGTGCCTGCATCTGCGGCAGCGACCTGTGGGCCTACCGCGGCGAGGCCGCACGCGAGCCCGGCCAGCGCATCGGCCACGAGTTCCTCGGCATCGTCGAGGAGACCGGCTCCGCCGTCTCCGGCCTGAAGGCCGGCGACCTCGTCGTGGCCCCCTTCGTCTGGTCCGACGGCACCTGCGACTTCTGCTCCGAAGGCCTGTACACCTCCTGCGTGCACGGCGGCTTCTGGGGCTCGGTCGGCCACGACGGCGGCCAGGGCGAGGCCGTCCGCGTGCCGTACGCCGACGGCACCCTCGTCAAGCTGCCCGCCGAGGCCGCCTCCGACGACTACCTGCTGACCGGGCTGCTCGCCCTGTCCGACGTGCTGGGCACCGGCCACCACGCGGCGCTCGGCGCGGGCGTGCGCAAGGGCTCCACCGTGGCCGTCGTCGGCGACGGCGCGGTCGGCCTGTGCGGGGTGCTCGCCGCCAAGCGGCTCGGCGCCGAGCGGATCATCGCCCTGGGCCGGCACGGCGTCCGTACGGACATCGCCAAGCGCTTCGGCGCCACCGACGTGGTCGCCGAGCGCGGCGAGGCCGCGGAGGCCGCCGTGCGCGAGCTCACCGGCGGCCAGGGCGCGCACGCCGTCATCGAGGCGGTCGGCACCGAGCAGTCCATGCGCACCGCCGTGCGGATCACCCGCGACGGCGGCACCATCGGCTACGTCGGCGTCCCGCACGGCAGCGCCACCGGCCTCGACCTCGACGAGATGTTCGACCGCAACATCAGCCTGCGCGGCGGGGTGGCCCCGGTGCGCGCGTACATCCCGGAGCTGCTCGAGGACGTGCTGAGCGGCGCGATCGACCCGGCGCCCGTCTTCGACCGGGCCGTGTCCCTGGACGGGGTCCCGGACGGCTACCGCGCGATGGACGACCGCAGCGCCCTGAAGGTGATCATCACCCCGTGACGCCCGCGTGAACGGCCGAGGGGCCGGCCGGGGAGGAATCCCCCGACCGGCCCCTTGCCGCGTTCCCGCGGCGGAAGGGTTACTTGACGGCCTTCAGCGCGTCCACGACGCCGTAGCCGTAGTAGCCCGTCTGGCCCCACTTGCTCTGGCAGGTGGTGGCGTCGATCAGCGTGCCGGTGGCGTCGTACACCTGCGTCGGGCAGGTCGCCTTGGTGGCCTGCTCCTTCATCATCCGCTGGAGCTGCGCGGGCGTGGCCTTCGGGTGGGCGCTCTTGAGCAGCGCCGCGACGCCCGAGACGTGCGGGGCGGCCATCGAGGTGCCCTGCTTGTAGCCCCAGCCGCCGCCCGGGAGGGTGGACAGCACGCGGCCGTTGGCGTCCGGGGTGGCCGGGACCTGCCACTTGTCGCCGCCGGGGCCGGCCACGTCGACGACGCCGAGGCCGTAGCTGGAGTAGTACGAGCGGAAGCCCTTGTCACCGGTGGCGGAGACCGTGACGACGCCCGGCAGCTGCGTCGGCAGGTCCAGGCACTCGTGCGGGTTGATGGTGCGCGTCACCGCGGTGCCGTCGTCGGGGCTGGTCGTGTCCTCGATCGAGTCCGCCGACAGGTCCCAGTTGGAGTTGCCGGCCGAGGCCACGTTGAGGGTGCCCTTGCGCTCCGCGTAGCGGGTCGCCCGGGTTATCGCCTCGACGAGGGCCTTCTGGTCGTCGTCGTTCTTGCAGTTGAAGTACCACGGGTCGACGTAGTAGCTGTTGTTCGTCACGTCGATGCCGTGCTCGGCGGCGAAGACGAAGCCGCAGACGACCGCCTCGGTGAAGAACAGGCTGGTGCCCGGCTCGCTCACCTTGATGGCGGCGAGCTTCACGCCCGGCGCGACGCCCGCGACGCCGATGCCGTTGCGGGCGGCCGCGATGGTGCCGGCCACGTGGGTGCCGTGGTCGCTGCCGTCCGCGTACGGGCGCCAGGCGCCGGCGGAGGTGTCCGCGACGCCGCCGACGCAGTTCGCCGACTTGTTCGCGGCGAAGTTCGGTGCGAGATCCGGGTGGGTGTCGTCGACACCCGTGTCGATGACGCCCACCGTCACGTCGGGGCTGCCATCGTTGATCTTGTGAGCCTCGTCGGCCTTGATCGCCCGCAGGTCCCACTGGTTGGGCTCCAGCGGCTCCTGCCCCTCCGTGGCCACCGCCGCGGCCTTGGCGGCGTCCGCCGCGCTGAGCTTCTGGGTGGCGCCCTCGTCGGTGGTCTGCACCGTCTTCAGGGGGGCCGTACGGGTGGCGCCGACCGACACGAAGAGGTTGCGCTGCGCCCGCAGCGTCTTGGCGAACTCGGGGTTCTGGGAGTGCGCGACGACCACGCCGATCTGGTCGTAGGCCGTCACCACCGTGCCGCCCGCGGCCTCGATGGCCTTCTTCGCCTGCTCCGCCGTGCCGTACGCGGTCAGGTTCGCCACGTACGACAGCTTCGGGCCGGTGGTGTCGGGCTTCGCAGCCGTCACGCCCGCCGTGGTGCCCACCGGGGCGGCCGAGGCCGCGACGGAGGGAAGGAAGGCGAGGGAGGCGGTGAGCGCCAAGCCGACCGGAACGGCGAGACGCCGGCGGCCGGATCCCAGATGAGCCATGGGTTCTCCACATCATCCGTGAAAAAGTCGTCCGCGCGCGGTCGCGCAGGACGACGGGTTCATGACACGCGAACCTAGCGCTGACGTTCGCCTTTGCGCCATCAGTTCGAGAAATCAGTTTCCAAAGAATCAGCGGGCGTTGAACCGTCCCGACGCTTCGGCCGTGCCGTTGTCAGGGGGACCGGTGCGCCGTTCCCCCACACGGAGGTTGATTTGTCCGTCCCCACCGCACCCGCGTCACAAGGAGAGCCCCCCGTGACCACCCAAGCAGCGCCGCCGCCGGGCAGCGCGGGAACGCCCACGGCAAGCCCCACGGCCGAACAGTTCGAAGCCGTCCAGCACAGCCCCGAGTTCGCCGCGCTGCGCCGCTCGCACCGCGCGTTCGCCTTCCCGCTCACGGTGGCCTTCATCGCCTGGTACCTGGTGTACGTGCTGCTGTCCAACTACGCCGGCGGCTTCATGGGGACCAAGCTGTTCGGCAACATCAACGTCGCCCTCGTCCTCGGCCTCGGCCAGTTCGCCACGACGTTCCTCATCGCCTGGCTGTACTCCCGCCACGCCGCCGCCAAGCTCGACCCGCAGGCCGCGGCGATCAAGGAGCGGATGGAGGCCGACGCATGAGCGGCGCCACCCTCCACGCCACCACGACGGCCGCCGGGGCCACCGAGCACCGGCCGCTGATCATCACCCTGTTCGGGCTGTTCGTCGTCGCCACTCTGATCATCACGATCTGGGCCGGCCGCCAGACCCGAGACGCCGCCGACTTCTACGCGGGCGGCCGCCAGTTCACCGGCTTCCAGAACGGCCTGGCCATCTCCGGCGACTACATGTCCGCCGCGTCCTTCCTCGGCATCGCCGGCGCCATCGCGCTCTTCGGCTACGACGGCTTCCTCTACTCCATCGGCTTCCTCGTCGCCTGGCTCGTGGCCCTGCTGCTGGTCGCCGAGCCGCTGCGCAACTCCGGCCGCTACACGATGGGCGACGTGCTCGCGTTCCGGATGCGCCAGCGCCCGGTCCGCACCGCCGCCGGCACCTCCACCATCGTGGTCTCGATCTTCTACCTGCTCGCCCAGATGGCCGGCGCCGGCGTCCTCGTCTCGCTGCTGCTCGGCATCACCAGCGACGGCGGCAAGGTCGCCGTGGTCGCGCTGGTCGGCGTACTGATGATCGTCTACGTGACCATCGGCGGCATGAAGGGCACCACCTGGGTCCAGATGATCAAGGCGGTGCTGCTCATCGCCGGCGCCCTGCTGATCACCTTCCTGGTCCTGCTGAAGTTCCACTTCAACATCTCCGACCTGCTGGGCAAGGCCGCCGAGAACAGCGGGAAGGGCGCCAAGTTCCTCGAACCCGGCCTGAAGTACGGCAAGGACTCCACCACCAAGCTGGACTTCATCTCGCTCGGCCTGGCCCTTGTGCTCGGCACCGCCGGACTGCCGCACATCCTGATCCGCTTCTACACGGTTCCCACCGCCAAGGCCGCCCGCAAGTCCGTCAACTGGGCCATCGGCATCATCGGCGCCTTCTACCTGATGACCATCGCCCTCGGCTTCGGCGCCGCCGCCCTGCTCAAGCGGACCGACATCATCGCCTCCAACAAGGCCGGCAACACCGCCGCCCCGCTCGTCGCCCAGGAGCTCGGCGGCGGAGCCGGTTCCACCGGCGGTGCGATCCTGCTCGCCGTGATCTCGGCCGTCGCCTTCGCCACCATCCTCGCCGTGGTCGCCGGGCTCACCCTCGCCTCCTCCTCGTCCTTCGCCCACGACCTGTACGTGAACGTGATCCGCAAGGGCAACGCCACAGAACAGGAGGAGGTCCGGGCCGCCCGCTGGTCCACCGTGGTCATCGGCGCCGTCGCCATCGGCCTCGGGGCCCTCGCACGCGACCTCAACGTCGCCGGCCTGGTCGCCCTCGCCTTCGCGGTCGCGGCCTCCGCCAACCTGCCGACGATCCTCTACAGCCTCTTCTGGAAGCGGTTCACCACCCGCGGCGCCACGTGGTCGATCTACGGGGGCCTGGTCTCCTCGGTCGTCCTGGTGCTCTTCTCCCCGGTCGTCTCCGGCAAGCCCACCTCGATGTTCAAGGAAGCCGACTTCTACTGGTTCCCCCTGGAGAACCCCGGCATCATCTCCATCCCGCTCGGCTTCCTGCTGGGCTGGCTGGGCACCATGCTGTCCGAGGAGGCGGCCGACCCCAAGAAGTTCGCGGAGCTCGAGGTCCGCTCCCTCACCGGCACGGGCGCGCACTGACACACCTTGCTCACCCGAGCCCCGGCCCCCGTGGCGCCGTGCTCCTGTGAGAGGGACCGAACACCCAGCGTGGCCGTGTCGTACGTCCCTACGACACGGCCGCGTCGCCTCTCGTTCAATCGGGTATCACAACAAGGCACAACCGTCGCGTAGGCTCGATCACAGCGCATGCACACTCCATCACGGCGGCGCAGACCTCTTGGAACCGGACAGGGGAGGGGGCCCACAGTGCTTCTCGACACCTACGGCCGCGTGGCCACTGACCTGCGCGTCTCGCTCACCGACCGGTGCAATCTGCGCTGTACGTACTGCATGCCCGAGGAGGGCCTGCAGTGGCTGGGCAAGTCGGACCTGCTGACCGACGAGGAGATAGTCCGGCTGATTCGCATCGCCGTCACGCAGCTCGGGATCACCGAGGTCCGCTTCACCGGCGGCGAGCCGCTGCTGCGCCCCGGCCTGGTGGGGATCGTCGAGCAGTGCGCGGCCCTGGAGCCCCGCCCCAAGATGTCGCTGACCACCAACGGCATAGGCCTCAAGCGCACCGCACAGGCGCTCAAGGCCGCCGGACTGGACCGGGTCAACGTCTCCCTCGACACCCTGCGGCCCGACGTCTTCAAGACGCTCACCCGCCGTGACCGCCACCACGACGTCCTCGACGGCATGGCCGCCGCCCGCGAGGCCGGCCTGACCCCCGTCAAGGTCAACGCCGTCCTGATGCCCGGCCTCAACGACGACGAGGCCCCCGACCTGCTCGCCTGGGCCGTCGACAACGGCTACGAGCTCCGCTTCATCGAGCAGATGCCGCTGGACGCCCAGCACGGCTGGAAGCGCGACGGCATGATCACCGCAGGGGACATCCTGGCCTCCCTGCGCACCCGCTTCACCCTCACCGAGGAGGGCGCCGACGAGCGCGGCTCCGCCCCGGCCGAGCGCTGGCTCGTCGACGGCGGCCCGGCCACCGTCGGCGTCATCGCCTCCGTGACCCGGCCCTTCTGCGGGGCCTGCGACCGCACCCGGCTCACCGCCGACGGCCAGATCCGCACCTGCCTCTTCGCCACCGAGGAGTCCGACCTGCGCGGAGCCCTGCGGTCCGGCGCCCCGGACGAGGAGATCGCCCGCCTGTGGAAGGTGGCGATGTGGGGCAAGAAGGCCGGCTCCGGCCTCGACGACCCGAGCTTCCTGCAGCCCGACCGCCCGATGTCGGCGATCGGCGGCTGACCGCCCTTCCCTGCGAGGCGCAGCCGCCCAGGGGCGGCTGACCACCCCTGGGCGCTGCCCCGCCTACGGGCGCTCCGAGCCCTCCGGCTGCACCCACTCGTCGAGCTTCACGACGTCCTTCAGGAAGCCGCGGACCCCCAGGAACTGCGAGAGGTGCTCGCGGTGCTCCTCGCACGCCAGCCAGGTCTTGCGGCGCTCCGGCGTGTGCAGCTTCGGGTTGTTCCACGCCAGGACCCAGACGGCCGCGTCGCGGCAGCCCTTGGCGGAGCAGGTGGGAGTCTCGGGAGAGTCAGGGGAGTTCACGCCCCAACCCTACAAACCGGCCCCGGGAAAGGGCGACGCCGAGCAGCCACGGGGGGAGCTGCCCGGCGTCGGTCCGTCGCTCCGACGGGGGATGCGGAGCGCGTAGGCAGTATGTCACGCAGGACCCGGTGCAGTGCACCGGAACTTCATGATTGATCTGAGCTTTTCTTGAGGTTTCCCGTACCCAGTGCCGGACGCACAGGCGAGGGGATGAAGTTCGAGGGCAGCGTGGGCGTCGACTCGCGCCCCGCGTTGGCGATGACGACGGCCACGTACGGCAGCAGCGCACCCGCGACGAGCGTCACGATGGCCACGTGGCGCTCCACGTTCCACAGGACCACGGTCGCCAGGACCGACAGGGTCCTGATCGTCATGGAGACCACGTACCGGCGCTGCCGCCCGCGCACGTCCTCCTCAAGGCCCATCCGGGCCCCGGTGATCCGGAAGACCTCGGCCCCGTTCCGCTTCTTCCGCAGCACGCTCCACCGCCCGATCCGACGCGCCGGACACTCCCCGGTCCGGTCCCTCCCACCGTACGCCGCGTCCTGCGGCGAGGAGGAGAGGGGGTGCCCCGAACGGAACCGTCCGACATGCGCGCTACGCCGGACGGGTCGACACTGGGCCCACATGCGCACGACGCGCCACGAGGAGGCTCGACATGCAGTGGTTGTGGGCGATCATCGTAGGTTTCGTCCTGGGCCTCCTGGCCCGGGCCATCCTGCCGGGCAAACAGCACCAGCCGCTCTGGCTGACCACCCTGTTCGGCATCGCCGGAGCCATCCTCGGCAACGCCGTCTCCGGCTGGATCGGAGTCGAGGAGACCAAGGGCATCGACTGGATCCGGCACCTGCTCCAGCTGGCCGGAGCGATCCTGATCGTGGGCCTCGGCGACATGCTCTACATGTCCCTGTGGGGCAACCGGAGGAAGCAGACGACCTGAGGGCCCGCCCGCGGCATGCCGCAGGGGCCGGCCGGACGGTGTGCGTCCGGACCGGCCCCTGCGCCGTGTCCGCTCCTGCCGGCCCACCCCGGTGCGGGGCGCGCCGTACGGGTCCTCAGGCGCCCGTGACCTCCACCGCGGCCAGGTTCTTCTTGCCGCGGCGCAGCACCAGCCAGCGCCCGTGCAGCAGGTCCTCCGCGGCCGGGACCGCGTCCTCGGCGGTGACCTTCACGTTGTTCACGTAGGCACCGCCCTCCTTCACGGTCCGGCGGCCGGCGGACTTGCTCGCGACCAGCCCGGTCTCCGCGAACAGGTCCACCACGAGACCCGGCTCGGAGACCTTCGCCTGCGGCAGCTCGGACAGGGCCGCGGCCAGCGTGGCCTCGTCCAGCTCCGCCAGCTCGCCCTGGCCGAACAGCGCCTTCGACGCGGCGATCACGGCCGCGCACTGGTCGGCGCCGTGCACCAGGGTGGTCAGCTCCTCCGCCAGCGCCCGCTGGGCGGCGCGCGCCTGCGGCCGCTCGGCGGTCTGCTGCTCCAGCTCCTCCAGCTCCTCGCGGGACTTGAAGGACAGGATCCGCAGGTAGGTCGAGACGTCCCGGTCGTCCACGTTCAGCCAGAACTGGTAGAACGCGTACGGCGTGGTCATCTCCGGGTCGAGCCAGACGGCGCCGCTCTCGGTCTTGCCGAACTTGGTGCCGTCCGCCTTCACCATCAGCGGGGTCGCCAGCGCGTGGACCTGCGCCTCGGGCTCCAGCTTGTGGATCAGGTCCAGGCCGGCCACCAGGTTGCCCCACTGGTCCGAACCGCCCTGCTGGAGCGTGCACCCGTGGCGCCGGTACAGCTCCAGGAAGTCCATGCCCTGGAGCAGCTGGTAGCTGAACTCGGTGTAGCTGATGCCCTCCTGGGACTCCAGCCGGCGGGCGACGGAGTCCTTGGTCAGCATCTTGTTGACGCGGAAGTGCTTGCCGATGTCCCGCAGGAACTCGATGGCGGACAGGCCCGCCGTCCAGTCCAGGTTGTTCACCATGACCGCCGCGTTCTCGCCCTCGAAGGACAGGAACGGCTCGATCTGGGTGCGCAGGCGCGTCACCCAGTTCGCGACGGTCTCCGGGTCGTTCAGGGTGCGCTCGGCGGTCGGGCGCGGGTCACCGATCTGGCCGGTGGCCCCGCCGACCAGCGCCAGCGGCCGGTGCCCGGCCTGCTGGAGCCGGCGTACGGTCAGGACCTGCACGAGGTGGCCCACGTGCAGGGACGCCGCTGTCGGGTCGAACCCGCAATAGAACGTGACAGGACCGTCCGCGAAGGCCTTGCGCAGCGCTTCTTCATCGGTGGACTGGGCGAAAAGGCCCCGCCACTTCAGCTCGTCGACGATGTCCGTCACAGTCGTGACTCTCCTTGAAGGATGGAGTGAGTAGGGGTGCGGATGAGGGGTTCGACGCACATTCTAGGTGGTCAGACGCCCTTGCTGACCGAACTCATGTTGAAATCCGGGATACGCAGGGCCGGCATGGCGGTCCGGGTGAACCAGTCGCTCCACTCGCGGGGCAGGGTCTTCTCCGTCCGGCCGGCCTCCGTGGCCCGCGACAGCAGGTCCACGGGGGACTCGTTGAAGCGGAAGTTGTTGACCTCCCCGACGACCTCCCCGTTCTCCACGAGGTAGACGCCGTCCCGGGTCAGGCCCGTCAGCAGCAGGGTCGCCGGGTCCACCTCACGGATGTACCACAGGCACGTCAGCAGCAGGCCCCGATCGGTGGCGGCCACCATCTCCTCCAGCGACTTGTCCCCGCCGCCGTCCAGGAGCAGGTTGCCGAAGCCGGGGGAGAGCGGTTGCCTTGTCAGGGCCGCGGTGTGCCGGGTCGTGGTCAGCCGGGCCAGCTCGCCGTCCTTGATCCAGTCGGTCGCGGGGACCGGCAGGCCGTTGTCGAACACCGACGCGTCGTCGCCCGAGCTGTGCGCGATCACGAACGGTGCCGACTCCAGGCCCGGTGCGTGCGGGTCGCTGCGCAGGGTCAGCGGCAGCTGCGACAGCTTCTCGCCCAGCCGGGTGCCGCCGCCGGGCTTGGAGAACACCGTCCGGCCCTCCACCGCGTCCCGGGCCGCCGCGGACCACATCTGGTAGATCAGCAGGTCGGCCACGGCAGTCGGGGGCAGCAGCGTCTCGTACCGCCCGGCCGGCAGGTCGATCCGCCGCTCCGCCCAGCCCAGCCGTACGGCGAGCTCCGCGTCCAGCACGGTCGGGTCCACGTCCTTGAAGTCCCGCGTGGCGCGGCCGGCCCAGGCCGAGCGCTGCCGGTCGGGGGACTTGGCGTTGACCTCCAGCGTGCCGTTGGGCTGGTCGTGGCGCAGCCGCAGCCCGGTCGAGGTCCCGACGTACGTGGAGACCATGGTGTGGTGGGCGAAGCCGTACAGCTCCCGGCCGCCCGCACGGGCCCGGGCGAACGCCTCGCCGAGGGCCGGGGCGAAGTCCGTGAACACGGCCGAGGAGGTCTCGGCGGGAGCGTCGGCGAAGTCCGGCGAGGAAGGGGTCCCGGTGACCAGCGGCTGCGCGTCCTCCGCCGGGCCCGCGCCGCGGGCGGCCGCCTCGGCGGCCCGGACCAGCGGCTCCAGGTCCTCGGCGGTCACGGCGGAGCGCGTGACGACCCCCGAGGCCGTGCCCTCCTTGCCGTCGACCGTGGCGATGACCGTCAGGGTCCGGCCCCGGGTGACGCCGTTGGTGGTGAGCGCGTTGCCCGCCCAGCGCAGGTTGGCCGAGGACTCCTCGTCGGCGATGACGACGCAGCCGTCGGCGGTGGACAGCTCCAGGGCCCGCTCGACGATCTCGTGGGGCTTGGTGCGTCCGTTCGAAAGCGTGCTCATCGGCCGGCCTCCTGGGTGGTGTTCAGGATGTTCACGTCGCGGAACAGCGCGGAGGGGCACCCGTGCGAGACCGCCGCGACCTGGCCCGGCTGGGCCTTGCCGCAGTTGAAGGCACCGCCGAGCACGTACGTCTGCGGGCCGCCGACCTTCTCCATGGAGCCCCAGAAGTCGGTGGTGGTGGCCTGGTAGGCGACGTCGCGCAGCTGGCCGGCCAGCCGGCCGTTCTCGATGCGGAAGAACCGCTGCCCGGTGAACTGGAAGTTGTAGCGCTGCATGTCGATCGACCAGGAGCGGTCGCCGACCACGTAGATGCCGCGCTCGACCCCGCCGATCAGGTCCTCGGTGGACAGCCCGCCCGGATCCGGCTGCAGCGAGACGTTCGCCATGCGCTGGACGGGCACGTGCCCGGGGGAGTCGGCGAAGGCGCAGCCGTTGGAGCGGCCCAGGCCCGTCAGGCGCGCGATCCGGCGGTCCAGCTGGTAGCCGACCAGGGTGCCGTCCTTGACCAGGTCCCAGCTCTGCGCCTGGACGCCCTCGTCGTCGAAGCCGACGGTGGCCAGGCCGTGCTCGGCGGTGCGGTCACCGGTCACGTTCATGATCGGGGAGCCGTACTTGAGCGTGCCCAGCTGGTCGAAGGTGGCGAAGGAGGTGCCCGCGTACGCGGCCTCGTAGCCCAGCGCCCGGTCGAGCTCGGTGGCGTGGCCGATGGACTCGTGGATGGTCAGCCACAGGTTGGACGGGTCGACGACCAGGTCGTACCGGCCGGCCTCGACGCCCGGCGCGCGCATCTTCTCGGCGAGCAGGGAGGGCATCTCCTCCAGCTCGGAGTCCCAGTCCCAGCCGGTGCCGGTCAGGTACTCCCAGCCGCGGCCTGTCGGCGGGGCGATGGTGCGCATCGAGTCGAACTCGCCGGTGGTGGCGTTCACGGCGACCGCGGTGAGCTGCGGGTGGATCCGCACCCGCTGCTGGGTGGTCGTGGTGCCCGCGGTGTCGGCGTAGAACTTGTTCTCGTGCACGGCGAGGAGGGAGGCGTCCACGTGCGCGACCCCGTCGGCGGCCAGCAGGCGCGAGCTCCAGTCGGCCAGCAGGGCAGCCTTGTCCGCGTCCGGCACTTCGAAGGGGTCGACGTCGTAGGCGGAGATCCACGTCCTGTCGGAGTGCACCGGCTCGTCGGCGAGCTCGACCCGCTCGTCGGAGCCCGCCGCCTTGATCACCTGGGCCGACAGCTTCGCCATGGCCACGGCCTGCGAGGCCACCCGGGCGGCGCCGTCCATGGTCAGGTCCACACCGGAGGCGAACCCCCAGGCGCCCCCGTGCACCACGCGGACGGCGTACCCGAGGTCGGTGGTGTCGGACCCGCCGGCCGGCTTGGCGTCCCGCAGCCGCCAGGAGGCGCTGCGGATCCGCTCCAGCCGGAAGTCGGCGTGCTCGGAGCCCAGCGCGCGGGCCCGGGCGAGCGCCGCGTCGGCGAGCGCCCTCAGGGGCAGCGCGGTGAAGGCCGCGTCGATGGAATGGGGCACGGAATTCCTCCCGAGGTCGGGGCCGGTCCCCCCGATCATGGCGCGCCCGGGGCGCTCGTGCCTACCACTTTCTGTAGGGACTCGACAGAGCCCGTCCCCGGGCCCTGTGGGAGACCGATTCTGCGCACGGCAGGCGGGGCCTATAGGTTTCTGGTACTCAGACCGCTAGTCGAAAGGGTGATCCGTTGAGCCGCTCGGTTCTCGTCACCGGAGGAAACCGGGGCATCGGCCTCGCCATCGCCCGAGCCTTCGCACAGGCGGGCGACAAGGTCGCGATCACGTACCGCTCGGGCGAGCCGCCCGAGGAGCTCACCGCGCTCGGCGTCCTGGCGGTCCGCTGCGACATCACCGACTCCGAGCAGGTGGAGCAGGCCTACAAGGAGATCGAGGACACCCACGGCGCGGTCGAGGTGCTGGTGGCCAACGCCGGCATCACCAAGGACACGCTGCTGATGCGCATGTCCGAGGAGGACTTCGCCTCCGTCCTGGACACCAACCTCACCGGCACCTTCCGCGTCGTCAAGCGCGCGAACCGCGGCATGCTCCGCGCCAAGAAGGGCCGTGTCGTCCTGATCTCCTCGGTCGTCGGCCTCCTCGGCTCGGCCGGCCAGGCCAACTACGCCGCCTCCAAGGCCGCCCTGGTCGGCTTCGCCCGCTCCCTCGCCCGCGAGCTGGGGTCGCGCAACATCACCTTCAACGTGGTCGCCCCCGGTTTCGTGGACACCGACATGACGAAGGTGCTCACCGACGAGCAGCGTGCGGCCATCGTGGCGAACGTGCCGCTCGCCCGCTACGCGCAGCCCGAGGAGATCGCGGCAGCCGTCAGCTTCCTGGCGTCCGACGACGCCGCGTACATCACTGGAGCCGTCATTCCCGTTGACGGCGGATTGGGCATGGGTCACTGATCACCATGAGCGGAATCCTCGAGGGCAAGCGCATCCTCGTCACCGGCGTGCTGATGGAGTCCTCCATCGCCTTCCACGTCGCCAAGCTGGCCCAGGAGCAGGGCGCGGAGGTCATCCTCACCGCGTGGCCGCGGCCCACCCTGACCGAGCGCATCGCCAAGAAGCTGCCCAAGCCGGTCAAGGTCATCGAGCTGGACGTCACCAACGACGAGCACCTCGGCCGCCTGGAGCAGCTGGTCCGCGACGAGCTCGGCGGCCTCGACGGCGTCGTCCACTCCATCGGCTTCGCCCCGCAGGACGCCCTCGGCGGCAACTTCCTCAACACCCCGTTCGAGTCGGTCGCCACCGCCATGCACGTCTCGGCGTTCTCGCTGAAGTCGCTGACCATGGCCTGCAAGCCGCTGTTCCCGGCGGAGGGCGCGGCCGTCGTCGGCCTCACCTTCGACGCGCAGTTCGCCTGGCCGCAGTACGACTGGATGGGCCCGGCCAAGGCCGCCCTGGAGGCGACCAGCCGCTACCTCGCCCGCGACCTGGGCAAGGAGAACATCCGCTGCAACCTGGTCTCGGCCGGTCCCCTCGGCTCGATGGCCGCGAAGTCCATCCCGGGCTTCGGCGAGCTGGCGGACACCTGGAACCACCGCTCCATGCTGGAGTGGGACATGAGCGACCCGGAGCCGGCGGGCCGCGGCGTCGTGGCGCTGCTGTCGGACTGGTTCCCGAAGACCACGGGCGAGATCGTCCACGTGGACGGCGGTCTGCACGCGATGGGTGCCTGACCGGCCCGGTACGTCCGTACGGCGGCGGCCGCGTCCTCCCACCCGGGAGGCGCGGCCGCCGCCGTTTTGCGCTGCCCGGCGGAAGGGCCCCGCGGCGGCCCCTGCCTCCCACCCGATCGAAACCCGATCAAATGTGCGCCCCGCGACGGGATCTTCCCGAGTCGAAAAGCGGGACCAAAGCCTGCAAACTGACCGGGTCGGGATCTTCCCGGCCGGTGCGGGGAGGAGGTACGGCAGTGGGCACGAGGCCGAGCCGGGCGGTGTCGCTGCTCGTCACCTCCGTGGTCCTGACGGGCCTGCTGATGCCGGGGGCCGTCGCGCAGCCCGACGGCGAGCCGGCGTTCGGCCCCGAGGCGGGGGCCCCGGTCGTCGTGGACCTGGCCGAGATCCCCGTCGAGCCGCCTGTACCGCCCTCGCCCGCCGTGTCCCCGGACCTGTTCGGCGCGGACTGCGAGACCGTCATCGAGGGCTCGCAGGTGCTGGCCAACTGCCACAACGGCTATCCGGAGACCGACCTGGTCCGGCTGCACGTGGAGTGCGACCGCTGGTGGGACCTGGACGCCGACGCCGCCCCGGTGCCGGTGGGCCCGGCCGGGCGGGTCGAGCTCACCGGCCGCTGCTGGAAGGAGGTCCGCTCGGCCTGGGTCACCCACCAGCGGCCGTGACGAGCCCGCACCGGCGCCCGTGACGAGCCCGCACCCCAGGCGGTGACCGGGCGCCGCTACCGCCTGCCGAGGCAGGCGAAGGGGTAGCCCGCGGCCTCCGAGGCGGCCGCGTCCCCGTCCCCGCGCCGGATCGCCTCGATCAGCCGGGCGTGGTCCAGGTGCGCCGCCGCGTCCAGGTCCGTACCGACGTCCGTGCGCAGCCACTCGGCCACCAGGTCGCCGAGGTCCGCGTACAGCTCGATCAGCACCTCGTTGTGCGAGGCCGCCACCACCGCCATGTGCAGGGCCACGTCCGCGGCGACGAACACCTCCGCGTCCCCGCCGGCCCAGGCCTCCTCGCGGCGCGCCAGCAGCGCGTCCAGCTGGGCGACGTCCCGCTCGGTGCGCCGCTCCGCCGCCAGCCGGGCCGCGGAGGACTCCAGCGTCGAGCGGAGCTCGGCGATGTGCCGGGGGTCGGCGCCCGCGAAGCGGCGGTGCATCACGCCGGCCAGCTCGCTCGTGGCGAGGACGTACGTGCCCGAGCCCTGCCGGATGTCGAGGAGCCCGTTGTGCGCGAGCGCCCGGACGGCCTCGCGCACGGTGTTGCGGGCGACGCCCAGCAGCTCCACCAGCTCCGGCTCGGTCGGGATGCGGGAGCCCACCGGCCATTCGCCGGAGGTGATCTGGTTCCTGAGCTGCGCGATCACCTGGTCGACCAGGGCGGACCGGCGGGGGGAGGTCAGCGGCATACGGACAGGATCCCATCGCGCAATGGACAGTCAATCATCCCATGATTCTATGATGGGTGAATGTCCGACGAAGAGACCCCCACCCCGACCCTGAACCGGCCCCCCGCCGCGCACCCGGCCGTGCCGGGCCCCCGCCCTGCCTCCCCCGCGCCGGCGCCCGCCCCGCCCGCATGGCTCGGACCGGTCCTCGTCGTCGGCATCGTCCTCGCCGCCCTCAACCTGCGGCCCGCCATCACCAGCCTCGGCGCCCTCTTCGAGGAGGTCCGCGACGGCCTCGGCATGAGCGGCACCGTCGCCGGAGTGATCACCTCCGTCCCGGCCCTGTGCTTCGCCGTCTTCGGCGTCACCGCACCCCGCCTCTCCCGCCGCTTCGGCCCCGCCGCCGTCGTCTGCGCCGGCATGGCCGCCGTCGCCGCCGGCCTGCTGATCCGGCCCTTCACGCACGGCGCCGCCGGCTTCCTCGCCGCCAGCGCCCTGTCCCTGGCGGGCATCGCACTGACCAACGTGCTGCTCCCGGTGATCGTCAAGCGCTGGTTCCCCGACCGCGTGGGCACCATGACCGGCCTCTACTCCATGGCCCTGGCCGTCGGCACCTCCCTCGCCGCCGCCGCGACCGTCCCGCTGACCTCCGCCCTCGGCGGCAGCTGGCGCACCGGGCTGCTGGTCTGGGCCGTCCTCGCCGTGGCCGCCGTCGCGCCCTGGCTGCCCGTCGCCGTGTCCGTACGCCGCGAGCAGCGCGCCGGCGGGGCCGGCGGTGGCGGCGCGTCGACGGACGGCACCGCTGCCGCCGAAGCCGCACCCGCCGGCGCCGCACCGGCCGCAGGTCCCTCTGTCGTCCGCAGTCGCACCGCCTGGGCCCTCGCCGGCTACTTCGGCCTCCAGGCGACCGGCGCCTACATCACCATGGGCTGGCTGCCGCAGATCTTCCGCGACGCCGGTGTCTCCGCCTCCACCGCGGGCGTCCTGCTCGCGGTCACCATGGTCATGGGCGTTCCGCTGGCCTTCGTCATCCCCAACCTGGCGGGCCGGATGCGCCACCAGGGCGCCATCGCCGCCGGCCTCGGCGTCTTCGGCCTCGTCGGCTACAGCGGCCTCCACTTCGCGCCCGCGGCCGGCGCCTGGGCCTGGGCCCTCCTGCTCGGCATCTCCAACTGCGCCTTCCCGCTCGCCATCACCATGATCGGCCTGCGGGCGCGGACCCCCGGCGGCGTCGTCAGGCTCTCCGCCTTCGCCCAGAGCATCGGCTACCTCGTCTCCATCCCCGGCCCGCTCCTCATCGGCGCCCTCTACCAGCACAGCGGCGGCTGGGACCTCCCGTTGACCCTGATGACCTGCCTGCTCGTCCCACAGATCGCCCTCGGCGTCCTCGCCGGCCGGGACCGCACGATCGAGGACGAAAGGGGCGTGCGAGACTGAGGCACATGTCGCCCGTACTCGAACCCAACCCCCGGAACGGCCGCAGGAAGCTCGGCCTCGTGCTCGGCACCATGCTCGTCGTCAGCGTGATCATCGCCGTGATCGCGACGGTCGCCTCCCCCTGACCCCTCCCACGGCGGCCGACCCCGAGGGTGGGGTTGTCCCCACCCACCCCTAGGGGGCCTGGTTCAGGGTCTTCTGGGGTGTGCCCCGGATGGGAACCACCCCTTCGGATCCCTAGATTCGAAGGAGCTAGTCCGACCCACCCGAGCACCCCACGGAGGCGGCCATGTCGGCCCCCACGCACACCCCCGCACCCCGAGCCCTCGGCGCGAACGCCCGGCTGCACTGGTGGGCGCTGGCCCTGCCCGCCCTCGCCTTCGGACTGCTCCTGCTGCTGCTCGCCGGATCCGGCCAGGCCCAGGCCCACTCCGGGGCCACGTCCTCGCTCGTGCAGGTCACCGAACAGCTCCTGAACGCCGCAGGCTGATCCCGAGCCGACCCCGAGCCGATCCGAGCCGGTCCCGAGCTGCGCCCGGGCGCGCCCCGGGCCCGCGCCGCGAGCCTCCCCCGACCCCCTGCGCCCCTCCCCCCGATCCGTGCGAAGCTGGGAGCCATGAGCGCCGACACACCCCGCAGGATCGTCCTCCTCCGGCACGCCAAGGCCGACTGGCCGCAGGTCGCCGACCACGACCGCCCCCTGGCGGAACGCGGCCGCAAGGACGCACCGGCCGTCGGTCTGAAGCTGGCCCAGACCGGCATCGCCTTCGACCTGGCCCTCTGCTCCACCGCAGCCCGCACGCGCGAGACCTGGAAGCTCGCCGTCCAGGCGCTGCCGCACCGCCCGAAGACCTCGTACGAGGAGCGGCTCTACGACGCCTCGCTCGGCGAGCTCATCGCCCTCCTCAACGAGACGTCCGACGAGGTCCAGGACCTCCTCGTCATCGGTCACAACCCCGGCATGCACGCCCTCGCCGACGCCCTCTCCGGGCGCGCGGAGGGCGACACCCTGGCCCGGATGAGCCGGACCGGCTTCCCGACCGCGGCCCTGGCGATCGTCTCGTTCACCGGCTCCTGGAAGACCCTGGAACACGGGGTCGGCACCCTGGTCGACTACTGGACGCCCAAGGAGCACTGACCGGCCCCGCGCCGCCCGCGGCGCACGGACAACGGGGACGGGCCCCGGGCGGTCGATCCGCCGGGGCCCGTCCTTCCGGTGTCGGGAGGGGACAGCTCAGGTCAGACCGGCCGCCTCGACCTCCTCGCGGGTGATCCCCAGCAGGTACAGCACCGTGTCCAGGAACGGCACGTTCACCGCGGTGTGCGCGGCCTCGCGGACCACCGGCTTGGCGTTGAAGGCCACGCCCAGCCCGGCCGCGTTCAGCATGTCCAGGTCGTTGGCCCCGTCGCCGATGGCCACCGTCTGCTCCAGCGGTACGCCCGCCTCCGCCGCGAAGCGGCGCAGCAGCCGGGCCTTGCCCGCCCGGTCCACGATGTCGCCGGTGACCCGGCCCGTCAGCTTGCCGTCGACGATCTCCAGGGTGTTGGCCGAGGCGAAGTCCAGCCCCAGCCGCTCCTGCAGATCGTCCGTGACCTGCGTGAACCCGCCGGAGACCACACCCACCTGGTAGCCCAGCTGTTTCAGGGTCCGGATCAGGGTGCGGGCGCCCGGCGTCAGGCGCACCTCCGCGCGGACCTTGTCCACCACGGACGCGTCGAGCCCTTCCAGCAGGGCCACGCGCGCGTGCAGCGACTGCTCGAAGTCCAGCTCGCCGCGCATCGCGCGCTCGGTCACCTCGGCGACCTCGGCCTCGCAGCCCGCGTGCGCCGCGAACAGCTCGATGACCTCGTCCTGGATCAGGGTGGAGTCCACGTCCATGACGACCAGGCGCTGCGCCCGGCGGTGCAGGCCGGCCGAGACCACGGCCACGTCGACGCCGATGTGCGCGGCGGCGGTGGCCAGGGCGGTGCGCAGCGGCTCGGTCTCACAGCCGGAGACGGCGAACTCCACCGCCGTCACCGGGTACTTCGCGAGGCGGAAGATGCGGTCGATGTTGCCGCCGGTGGCGGTGATCCGGGCGGCGATCGCCGCCGTGGACTCGGCGGTCAGCGGGTGCCCGAGGACGGTGACGTGGGAGCGGCCGCTGCCGCGCGGCCGGTTGTCACCGGTGCCGGAGAGGATCTCGGCCTGCATCTTGAGCGACTCGGCCCAGCTGTGGACGGTGGCCCGCAGCTCGCCCTCGGCGCCGCCGGCCGGTCGGGTGACGAGGGCGCACAGGACGATGCGGCCGCGGGTGACGACCTGCTCGATGTCGACGACGTCGACGGAGTAGGCGGCGAGGGTGTCGAACAGCCCGGCGGTGATCCCGGGACGGTCCTTGCCGAAGATCTTGACGAGGAGGGTGGGGACGTCGGAGGTCTGCGAAGCGCTCATGGTGCTCTCACCGTATCTTCCCACCCTCCGCAGGCCGACCCCCGTCCCACCCACCGGGACCACCGCGCCCCGGCGGCCCGGCCCGAGGGCCGGGGGAGGCGGCGTCGAAGGCGGCGGGCCGAACGGCGCACGCGCCGGCGGCCGCCCCGGCCTCGGCCGCGCAGCTGGCGGCCCGCCGCGGAGGTGGCCCGCCCGTGCACCGCCGCGGTCAGCCCTGCGGAACCCCGGGTCCAGGCCCCGGTCGACGGCGCCCTCAGCAGCGCGGCCCCCGCACCCGCTCGGGCCGGTCACCGCCCGCGGCCGTCCATACCGCTGCGGCGAACGCCGCCACCACCCCCAGCAGCACCGCCACCACCGCGGGCCGCAGCCGGGCGCACACCGTCGGCCTGCGCCGGCACGAGCGGCCGGCGCGGGTGCCACCGAGAACCCGACCACTGTGCGGAGCCCACCCCACCCCGCCCCTTCCCGCAGTACCGATCAGCGGCTCCGCCGCGGGCGTGGCCTGCGGCCCCGGCCCCCGCCCGCCTCAATCGCCGGCGCGGCTCAAAGATCGGGGCTCCGCCCCGGACCCCGCGCCTCAAACGCGGGCGAGGCTGGATGAATCCAGCCCGCGGCGTTTGAGCGCACCGGGCGCGAAGCGCCCGGAACCGGGTCCGGGCGGAGCCCGCCACGCGGCGGAGCCGCACATGCGGCACAGCGGGAAGGGCCAGGGAGGGGAACGGATCCGCGCAGCGGGGGTGAAGGGTCAGGCCTTGCCCGTTGGGGGCTTGCGGCTGCCGGCGCGGTACGAAGCGGGGTGGGGGAGAGGCTCCGCGCAGCCGTACCCCCGGCGGTACCCCCGGCGGTACCCCCGGGCGGTACCCCCGGCGGTGCCCGGCCGGCGTCCCCGGTCGCGGGCAGCGCGAGCGCCACGGCGGCCGGGGCCACTGCGGCGAGGGGCCCGCCGGCGGCCGCCGCACCGGAAACGATCACGTTTCCCCAACGAATGCGGCGCATGCGATGCCCCCGACGCGTGCCGTGAGCGCGCCGTACGGGAGCGGGATCCACCGGCGAGAAGTCCCGTATCGCACTCTCCGGGTGGCTTTCGACCCCGTCAACGGGCAGGCGTAGCCGCCCCGGCAAGGCCCCGATTCCACATGTGGGCGCAGGCCTGAAATAGTTCCCCCGGATGTTAGCCATCCCTAGACTCCCTGGCGTCGGACTCCCTGACGGCCAGGGGGATTCTCGGGGGACCTAAGTGGGGCTGGAGTGCCGGAACTCGTACTGGAATTGAACGGAAGGACCTGGACGCTCGATCCGTCCAGGTCGTACTCGCTGGGGCGCGACCCCCAGGGAGACGTCGTGATCGATGACGCCCGGGTGTCCTGGCGCCATGCCACCATCGCCTGGAACGGCCGGGGTTGGGGCATCGAGGACCACGGCAGCACCAACGGCACGTACGTGCACGGTGCGAGGGTCCAGCAGACGGAGCTCGTGCCCGGCACGCCCGTCCACCTGGGCAATGCGACCGACGGCCCGCGGCTGAATCTGAGCGTCGCCGGCGCAGCGCAGCACGCGCACGGTGTGCCGCACCAGGCCGCGCCGCAGCAGCAGGCGCCGGCGTACCAGGCTCCGGCCCAGGCGCAGGCGCCCGCCTACCAGGCGCCGGTGCAGGGTCAGGCTCCGGCCTACCAGCCGCCGGCCCAGCAGCCGCAGCAGGGCTGGCCGCAGCAGCACCAGCCGCAGCCCCAGCACCAGCAGCCGCAGTTCCCGCACCAGCAGGGCGCCGCCGCACCCGCGGCCCAGCCCGGCTACGGCGGCGACCGCAGCCCGACGACGTTCCACCAGATCGCCGTCGGCCGCGTCATGCGCATCGGTCGTGCCCTGGACAACGAGCTCGTCGTCTCCGACCTCCAGGTCTCGCGCCACCACGCGGAGTTCCGCTCCACCGGCGGCCGCTTCGAGATCCACGACCTCGGCAGCCACAACGGCACGTACGTCAACGGCCAGCCGCTGCCCAAGTCCGGGACCGCGCAGCTCGGCCCGAACGACATCGTCGGCGTCGGCCACTCCACGTTCCGGATCGTCGGCGACCGCCTGGAGGAGTTCGTCGACTCCGGCGACGTCTCCTTCTCGGCCCGCCACCTCACGGTCACGGTCGACGGCGGCAAGCAGATCCTGAAGGACGTCACCTTCGGCGTCCCGGAGAAGTCGCTGATCGGCGTCATCGGCCCCTCCGGCTCCGGCAAGTCGACGCTGCTCAAGGCGCTGACCGGCTACCGGCCCGCCGACCAGGGCGAGGTCCTGTACGACAACCGCAACCTGTACAAGCAGTTCGCGGAGCTCCGCCAGCGCATCGGCCTGGTCCCGCAGGACGACATCCTGCACAAGGAGCTCAAGGTCCAGACGGCCCTGAAGTACGCGGCCAAGCTCCGCTTCCCGGGCGACACCGCCGAGTCCGAGCGCGCCGCCCGCATCGACGAGGTCCTGCGCGAGCTCAAGCTCGACATCCACAAGGACAAGAAGATCACCGCGCTCTCGGGCGGTCAGCGCAAGCGTGTGTCCGTGGCCCTGGAGCTGCTCACCAAGCCGTCGCTGATCTTCCTGGACGAGCCGACCTCCGGCCTCGACCCGGGCATGGACCGCGACGTCATGCAGCTGCTGCGCGGCCTCGCCGACGACGGCCGCACGGTCCTGGTGGTCACCCACTCCGTCGCCGAGCTGTCGCTGTGCGACAAGCTGCTGGTGATGGCGCCGGGCGGCTCGGTCGCGTACTTCGGTCCGCCGGACGAGGCGCTGAACTTCTTCGGCTACAGCACGTGGGCCGACGTCTTCTCGGCGTTCGAGAACTACCGCGACTACGACTGGGCCGGCCGCTGGAAGGGCTCGCAGCACTACCAGCTGTACGCCGCCGACCTCGACGCGGTCGCCCCGCAGCAGGTCGCGATGCAGCCGCAGCAGATGATCCCGACGAAGGCGCAGGGCTGGGGCGACCAGCTGTGGACGCTGATGCGCCGCTACCTGTCGGTCATCGCCTCGGACAGGGGCTTCCTGGCCCTCATGGTGATCATGCCCGCGGTCATCGGCATCGTCTCCACGGTGATCCCGGCGAAGTTCGGCCTGGCGCCGCCGACGCCGCCGAGCCGCTTCAACGGCGACGCCGGCACGATCATGCTGATCCTCGCGGTCGGCATGTGCTTCTCCGGTTCCGCCAATTCGGTCCGTGAGTTGATCAAGGAGCGGGTCATCTACGAGCGGGAACGCGCGACGGGCCTGTCCCGTTCGGCGTACCTGATGTCGAAGGTGATCGTCCTCGGCGTCATCACCGCCTTCCAGAGCGTGATCATGTGCGCGATCGCCTTCACCCCGCGCAAGCTCCCCGTCGAGGGCGTGTTCACGGACCCGGCCACCGAGCTCTGCATCTCGGTGATCGCGCTCGGCCTCACCTCGATGATGTTCGGCCTGGTGATCTCCGCGCTGGTGAAGACCGCCGAGAAGACCATGCCGCTGCTGGTCATGTTCGCGATCGTCCAGGTCGTGTTCACGGGCCTGCTGTTCCAGATCTACGACAAGCCCGGCCTGGAGCAGTTCGCGTGGCTGATGCCGTCGCGCTGGGCCATCGCCGCCGCCGGTACGACCCTGAACCTCGGCAAGCTGATGGCGCCGTTCGACCAGCAGCACCCGGAGAACACCGACCCGCTGTGGGACGCCACGGCCGGCCAGTGGACGCTGAACGTCATCGTCCTGCTCGCCCTCGGCATCGCCTGCGGCTTCGCGGTCCAGCGCCTGCTGCGCCGCCACGAGCCCGAGGTCATGCGCAACTAGCAGGACCGGCCCCGCACGGTCCCGCACCCCAAACGCCTCAGGGCGGCACCCCCGGATCCGGGTGCCGCCCTGAGGCGTACGAAGAGGCTGCTCGCCAGAGGCCTAGTAGGCGCTGTTGACGTTGTCGATCGAGCCGTAGCGGTCGGCGGCGTAGTTGGCCGCGGCGACGATGTTGGCGACCGGGTGGTACTGGTCCAGCGGCGTGCCGGGGACGTGGTACGCGAGGAAGGTCGGCTTGATGATCTGCAGCAGGCCGATCGAGGGGACGCCGTTCTTGGCGTTGATGTCCCACAGGTTGATCGCCCGCGGGTTGCCGCTCGACTCGCGCATGATGTTCTTGTACAGGCCGTTGTAGGTGCCCGGGATCTTGTGTGCCTTCATGATCGCGAGCGACTCCTTGATCCAGCCGTCAAGGTTGTTCGCGTACACGGGCTTGCGGGCGGCCGAGCGGCTGGCGGCCGCCTTCGCCTCGCGGGCCTTCTTCGCGGCGGCTGCGGCCTCGGCCTCGGCCTTGGCCTTCGCGGCGGCGGCCGCGTCCTGGGCGCGGGAGGCGGCGATGGTCTGCTGGGCGACGAGGCCGACCTGCGCGGTCTGGGCCTGCGTACCGTCCACGACCTGGGTCCAGGCCGCGGGGGCGGCGACAGCGGCCTCGGCGGTGCCGGAGTTGCCGGTGGCGGCCGGGACGACGGTGGCGGCCAGGGCGGCGGCGCCCATGGTGGCGGCGGCGACGAACATCTTGTGCGTCTTGGTCAGACGACGGAGCTTGCCGGGTATGCCGGTTTCGTACATGCGTAGCCACCTCTTCGAATCGCGGGAGCCGCAGGAAAGCGCCGCGATGATCCGGGATCCGCGGCGCCGTGCGACGGGAGCAATTCTTAGCGGGGGCAAAAACGGCTGGCAAAGGTGTGACGTACGAAGCCGCTTAGTGGATCACGGCCCCTCAGCAAACCTGGGATTGCGGCCCCCGGACCCGGAAGACCAGCGCTGACGCAGCCTTCACGCGCGTACTAGGCCCCTTCGTAAGTGACCTGGGTCCTATGCGCGGGCTCACATCGGCCACGTAACGGTTTCACCATCGGTTGCCGCTGCAATGCAATCCGTCATCGGATATCCACCTCAGGTATGAGGAAACCGCCCCGACCCCTCCTCCCCAGGGCGGGCATCCGTCCGCCGACCCCCTCCTCCGGCACGACCCCGCACCGCCCCCGCCCGCCGCGCCACCGCCCGATTCCGCAGGTCACAGCCGCGAGTACGGTGATCCCATGGACAACGGACCCGGCCGCGGCCTCGCCGCCGTGAGCACTGCGCTGCTCGCCATGAGCCGCCGGCTCGAGGTGCGCGACGTCCTGCGCACGATCGTCGCCTCGGCCCGCGAACTGCTCGACGCCCGCTACGCCGCCCTCGGCGTCCCGGACGACCACGGGGGCTTCGCCCAGTTCGTCGTCGACGGCATCAGCGAGGAGCAGTGGCGCCGCATCGGCCCGCTGCCCCGCCAGCACGGCATCCTCGCCGCGATGCTCCACCAGGACGGCGCCGAGCGGCTGGCCGACGTACGCAAGGACCCCCGCTTCGAGGGCTGGCCCGCCGCCCACCCCGAGATGTCCGACTTCCTCGGCCGGCCCATCCGCGACGGCGAGGAGACCCTCGGCGCGCTCTTCCTCGCCAACAAGAACGGCCCCGGCGGCTTCACCGAGGAGGACGAGGAGCTCCTCGCCCTCCTCGCCCAGCACGCCGCCATCGCCCTGACCAACGCCCGCCTCTACGAGCGCAGCCGCGAACTGACCATCGCCGAGGAGCGCTCCCGCCTGGCCCACGAGCTGCACGACGCCGTCAGTCAGAAGCTGTTCTCCCTGCGGCTGACCGCCCAGGCGGCCGCCGCCCTCGTCGACCGCGACCCGGCCCGCGCCAAGGACGAGCTCCAGCAGGTCGCCGCGCTCGCCGCCGAGGCCGCCGACGAACTGCGCGCCGCCGTGACCGAGCTGCGGCCCGCCGGGCTCGACGAGGACGGCCTCGTCGCCACCCTCCGCGACCAGGTCCGCGTCCTGGACCGCGCCCACACCGCACACGTCACCTTCACCTGCGCCGGGATACGGGCCCTGCCCGCCGCGCAGGAGGAGGCCCTGCTCCGCGTCGCCCAGGAGGCCCTCCACAACGCCCTGCGCCACTCCGGCGCAGACCGGGTCGAGGTCGTCCTCGCCCGCCGCGGCGCCGGAGCCGCCCTGACCGTCGCCGACAACGGCCGCGGCTTCGATCCCGGCGCGGTCCGCGCGGCCGGCCGCCACCTGGGCCTGGTCTCCATGCGCGACCGCGCGAGCGGAGCCGGAGGCCGCCTCACCGTGCACTCGGAGCCCGGCACGGGCACCACGATCGAGATGGAGGTCCCCGGTGGCTGACATGCCCGACCGGAGCCGAAGCCGCACCGGCACCAGCCCCAGCACCACTCCCGGCAGCAACCGCCACCGCATTCACGTCCTGCTCGTCGACGACCACCAGGTCGTCCGGCGCGGCCTGCGCACCTTCCTGGAGGTCCAGGACGACATCGAGGTCGTCGGCGAGGCCGCCGACGGGGCCGAGGGCGCCGCCCGCGCCGAGGAGCTGCGGCCCGACGTCATCCTCATGGACATCACCATGCCCGGCACCGACGGCATCGAGGCCCTGCGCCGGCTGCGCGCACAGGCGAACCCCGCACGCGTACTCATCGTCACCAGCTTCACCGAGCAGCGCACCGTCGTCCCCGCCCTGCGGGCCGGCGCGGCGGGATACGTCTACAAGGACATCGACCCCGACGCCCTCGCCGCGGCCATCCGCTCCGTCCACGCCGGGCACGTCCTGCTCCAGCCGGAGGTGGCCGAGGCGCTGCTGTCCCAGGAGGAGCAGCCGGCCACCGGCCGCGGCGGCTCCCTGACCGACCGGGAGCAGGAGGTCCTCTCCCTCATCGCCGACGGCCGCTCCAACCGGGAGATCGCCCGCGCTCTCGTGCTGTCCGAGAAGACCGTCAAGACCCACGTCTCGAACATCCTGATGAAACTGGACCTCGCGGACCGCACCCAGGCGGCGCTGTGGGCCGTCCGGAACGGCGCCGGCTGACCGCGCCCGCTCCGTTACGGAATTCATACTGTCGGGTGGATGTCGCCCACACGGCGTATCCCCCGCGCCGGGCGGACGTTCTCCATGGCGTGCCGCGGCGGACGGCCGCGGCAGACGCTCGGGAGGACGAGATCGTGAAGAACACCAAGAAGGCCACTGCCATCACCCTGATCGCGGGCGGCCTCCTTGCCGCGGGAGCCGGCGTCTCCTCGGCCCACGGCAGCGGCGCCTCGGCCTGCGGCGAGGCGGCGGGCTCGCCCGGCGTGGCCTCCGGGAACCTGGTCCAGGCCCCCGTGGACATCCCCGTGAACGTGGTCGGCAACACCGTCACCGTCGTCGGCCTGCTGAACGGCGTCTGGGGCAACACGGGCGTCAACCACTGACGCACAGCCCCCGCCCCCGGCCCTGCCTCCCCCACTCTCCCCGGGAGGCAGGGCCGCAGCCGTCCCGGCCCGCGGTCAGCCCCGCTCCCGCTCCTCCACCGCAGCGTTGTACGCGGCGACCAGCGCACGCCGCGCCACCCGCTCCACCGGACGCAGCGCCTCCGCCCGCGCCGCCATCTCCGACGCCGCCACCGCACCCCCGTGCCCGCGCTCGTACGCCATCGACACCAGCAGGTCCACCCGCTGCGCCAGCGCCAGCACCCGCACCGCCCGCGCCGGGTACCCCGGGGCCAGCACCTCCCGCCCGGCCTCCGCCCGCGCCCGGTACGCCGACAGCGCGGCCTCCGCCACCGGCCCCGACGCCGCCACGTCCAGCCGCGTCAGCACCACCGTCGCCTCCCGCACCGCCTCGGCCAGCTCCCGCTCCGCCTCGCCGAGCGAGGGCACGTCCGCCGGCGGCGCCTCCCGCACCGGCAGGCAGTGCCACACCACCTCCACGTGCACGTCACCCGTCGGCCCGGCCTCGCGGACCTCCGGCACCAGACCCAGCGCCGCCCCCACCGCGATCACCGCCTCCTCGGCCTCCAGCGCCCGCGCATTGAACTCCGGCGGCCCGCTCAGCCCCAGCGGATGCCCCGGCGCCGGCAGCGCCACCCGCAGCCCGCTCACCCCGAGCGCCCGCAGCCGCCCCAGCGCCAGCGTCAGCCCCACCGGAGCCGGCTCGCCCGGCAGCCCCTCCACCCGGTGCACGGCATCCGCGCCCACGATCGACAGCACGGCCTCGTCGGGCGAGACCAGACCGGCCAGCAGCGCGTTCCCCCAGGCGGCCAGCCGCCCTGAACGTGGTTCGAAAAGCATCCCCCCACTCTACGGACCGGCCCGGATCCGGCCCCGCTGCCGTCCTGGCGCCCGGACCGCTCGCCGAGTGGCGTAGGTTTTCCTCTGGGGCTGCGCCGCCTACCGGTGCACAGACGAACCGACACTGCAAGGGGAGACAACGCGCTCATGAGCGATGTACTGGAGCTTGAGGACGTATCCGTGGTCCGCGAGGGCCGGGCTCTGGTGGACCAGGTCTCCTGGTCGGTCAAGGAAGGGGAGCGCTGGGTCATCCTCGGCCCCAACGGCGCCGGGAAGACCACCCTGCTCAACGTCGCCTCCAGCTACCTCTTCCCCACCAAGGGCACCGCCACCATCCTCGGCAGCACCCTCGGCAAGCCCGGTGTCGATGTATTCGAGCTGCGACCCCGCATCGGCATGGCCGGCATCGCCATGGCCGACAAGCTCCCCAAGCGCCAGACCGTCCTGGAGACCGTCCTCACCGCCGCCTACGGCATGACGGCCACCTGGCAGGAGGAGTACGAGGAGGTCGACGAGCAGCGTGCCCGCGCCTTCCTCGACCGCCTCGGCATGACCGAGTACCTCGACCGGAAGTTCGGCACCCTCTCCGAGGGCGAGCGCAAGCGCACCCTGATCGCCCGCGCCCTGATGACCGACCCCGAGCTGCTCCTCCTCGACGAGCCCGCCGCCGGCCTCGACCTCGGCGGCCGCGAGGACCTCGTACGCCGGCTCGGCCGGCTCGCCCGCGACCCGCTCGCGCCCTCCATGGCCATGGTCACCCACCATGTCGAGGAGATCGCCCCCGGCTTCACCCACGTCCTGATGATCCGCCAGGGCAAGGTCGTCACCGCCGGCCCCATCGACCTCGAACTCACCTCCCGCAACCTCTCCCTCTGCTTCGGCCTCCCGCTCATCGTCGAGCAGAACGGCGACCGCTGGACCGCCCAGGGCCTGCCCCTGCGCTGAGCCCTGCCCGGCGACCGCACCCTGTCCCGACCGCGCCCGCCCGACCTACCATGACCATGTGAACATCGACGCGTGGGTGTGGTGGCTCATCGGCGCGGTCGGACTGGGCATCCCCCTCGTCCTGACCGCCATGCCGGAGTTCGGCATGTTCGCCGTCGGCGCGGTCGCGGCCGCCGTCACCGCGGCCTTCGGCGGGGGAACCGTCGCCCAGGTCCTGGTCTTCGTCATCGTGTCGGTCGCGCTCACGGCCGTCGTCCGCTCGATCGCCAACCACCACCGCGACCAGTGGCCCCAACACCGCACCGGCATCGACGCGTTGAGAGGCAGAACCGCCCTCGTCCTCGAACGGGTCGACGGCAGCGGAGGCCGCATCAAACTCGCGGGCGAGATCTGGTCCGCCCGCGCCCTCGACGCCGACTGCAGCTTCGAACCGGGCCAGCAGGTGGACGTAGTCGAGATCGACGGAGCCACCGCCGTCGTCATGTGAGCCAAGGAGCCGACCCGCGGCCCCGGGGTCTGCGAGACTCCGCTTCAACGGGGCAGCAAAGACAGCCGGAAAGGCACGGGGAACCGCATGCAACCGATCATCATCGTCCTGATCATCCTGGTGGTTCTGGTCTTCATCGCCCTGGTCAAGACGATCCAGGTGATCCCGCAGGCCAGCGCCGCCATCGTCGAACGATTCGGCCGCTACACCCGCACCCTCAACGCGGGCCTCAACATCGTCGTCCCGTTCATCGACTCCATCCGCAACCGCATCGACCTGCGCGAGCAGGTCGTGCCGTTCCCGCCGCAACCGGTCATCACCCAGGACAACCTGGTCGTCAACATCGACACCGTCATCTATTACCAGGTGACCGACGCCCGCGCCGCGACGTACGAGGTCGCCAGCTACATCCAGGCCATCGAGCAGCTCACCGTCACCACACTGCGCAACATCATCGGCGGCATGGACCTGGAGCGGACCCTGACCTCCCGCGAGGAGATCAACGCAGCCCTGCGCGGCGTGCTCGACGAGGCCACCGGCAAGTGGGGCATCCGCGTCAACCGCGTCGAGCTCAAGGCCATCGACCCGCCGACCTCCATCCAGGACTCGATGGAGAAGCAGATGCGCGCCGACCGCGACAAGCGCGCCTCCATCCTGCAGGCCGAGGGCGTCCGGCAGTCGGAGATCCTCAAGGCGGAGGGCGAGAAGCAGTCCGCGATCCTGCGCGCCGAGGGTGAGGCCAAGGCCGCCGCCCTCAAGGCCGAAGGCGAGGCGCAGGCCATCCGCACCGTCTTCGAGTCCATCCACGCCGGCGACGCCGACCAGAAGCTCCTCGCCTACCAGTACCTCCAGATGCTCCCGAAGATCGCCGAAGGCGACGCCAACAAGCTCTGGATCGTCCCCAGCGAGATCGGCGACGCGCTCAAGGGCCTCTCCGGCGCCATGGGCAACTTCGGCCCCATGAGCGGAGGATCGGGCTTCAACCCGCTCAACTCCGCCAAGTCCACCGGCAACAACGGCAACAACAACGGAAACAACGGCAACAACGGGACCAACGGCGGGGACCGCCGCGAGCAGCCCCCGATCGACTGACCCCCGAGCACGGACGGCCCGTCCCCTCCTGCATGATCAGTGAGGCCCCTCGACCTTCATGGCGGGGAGGCGTCTCACTCATGCAAAGGGGATGGCCCGGTCCATGTCCACGTTCATGTCGTTCATGCCGTCAATGTCGTCCATGTCGATGTCCCCCTGGGAAGCAGCCGCGGTGTTCGCCGCCGGCATCGGCGCCGGCACCATCAACACCATCGTCGGCTCAGGCACCCTCATCACCTTCCCGGTCCTGCTCGCCACCGGACTCAGCCCGGTCACGGCCAACGTCTCCAACACCCTCGGCCTCGTACCCGGCTCCCTCAGCGGGGCCTTCGGCTACCGCAAGGAGCTCCGCGGCCAGCGCGCCCGCATCCTCCGCCTCGGCGCCGTCTCCCTCATCGGCGGATTCGCCGGCGCCGTCCTGCTCCTCACCCTGCCCTCGGACTCCTTCGACACGATCGTCCCCGTCCTCATCGGACTCGCCCTCGTGCTCGTCGTCCTCCAGCCCCGCCTCGCAGCCGCCCTGCGCGGCCGCCAGGAAGCCGCCGGCACCGACACCGCCCACCCCGACGGCGGAACGCCCCTGCTCGCCGGCATGCTGCTCTCCAGCGCGTACGGAGGCTACTTCGGCGCCGCCCAGGGCGTGCTCTACCTCGGCCTCATGGGCCTGCTGCTCCACGAGGACCTGCAGCGCATCAACGCCGTCAAGAACGTGATCGCCGCCCTCGTCAACGGGATCGCCGCCGTCGTCTTCCTCTTCGTCGCCGACTTCGACTGGACGGCCGTCATCCTCATCGCCGTCGGCTCGACCCTGGGCGGCCAGATCGGCGCCAAGGTGGGCCGCCGCCTCCCGCCGACCGCCCTGCGCGCCGTCATCGTCGCCGTCGGCACCCTCGCCATCGTCCAACTCCTGCTGCGCTGACCGGCGCCCCCTCACACACATGACGACGTCCCGCCCCCTCGAAGGAAGGGGACGGGACGTCGTCACACGCACACAGCAGCTCTACGCCGACGGCGCCAGCCACTCCGGCAGTGCCTCCCGCTCCTCGGTAGCGAGACCGAACAGCATCGCATCCGTGGGCGTCGGCACGAAGGGCCTGCGCAGCAGCGGCATCCCCGCCTGCTCCGGCGTCCGGTCCGCCTTGCGGTGGTTGTCCTCCGCGCAGGAGGCCACCGTGTTCAGCCACGTGTCACCGCCGCCCTGCGCCCGCGGCACCACGTGGTCCACCGTCGTCGCGCGTTTCCCGCAGTACGCGCACCGGTGCTGGTCACGCACCAGCACCCCCCGCCGCGACCACGGGGCATGTCTTCGGAACGGAACCCGCACGTACCGGCACAACCGGATCACCCGCGGCACCGGCAACTCCACCGCCTGAGCACGGACACGCAGTTCGGGATGCGACTGTTCGACGACCGCCTTGTCCTGGAGCACCAGGACCACAGCCCGGTTCAACGTCACCGTCGACAGCGGCTCGAAGCTCGCATTCAGCACCAGCGTGTCCCGCATCTCGCCCACCTCCCGTGCGCAGGCCCGCGACCACCCTGGCTGCAGGGCCCGCACCCACTCTGGCCGCGCGCGCCACGCGGGACAACGCAATAAAAATGCCCGGCCCTGGTCGCCTTTAGACCAGGACCGGGCAAACGGAAAGCGAACGATCAGCCCGCGGGCGCCTCGTACTCACCGATCAGCTGCGCCCGACCCAGCGTGTGGAAGCGCAGGTTGAACCCGACCGCCGCAGGCGTCGCGTCCGCACCCGGACCCAGCTTCTCCTGGTCCACCGCGTACACCGTGAACACGTACCGGTGCCGCTCCCCGGCCGGCGGGGCAGCCCCGCCGAAGTCCCTCGTGCCGTAGTCGTTGCGCACGTGCACCGCCCCGGCGGGCAGGCCCTCGAACTTCCCGCTGCCCGCCCCGGCCGGCAACTCCGTGACCGAAGCGGGCAGGTCGAACAGCACCCAGTGCCAGAACCCGCTGCCCGTCGGCGCATCCGGGTCGAAGCAGGTCACCGCGAAGCTCTTCGTGCCCTCCGGGAACCCCTCCCACCGCAGGTGCGGCGAGACGTTCCCGCCCTCCAGGACCTGGGCGTCACCCAAGTCCGCACCGGGCTGCAGGTCGGCACTCTCCACCGAGAACGCGTGGACCTCCGGATGGAAGTCGTGCGGAAGGGGCGCCCTCTTCTGCTCGGCCACAGCTGAACCTCCTGATCGCGAACCGGTGCCGGACGGCCCCGGCACCGGCCCCGAGCCTAGAACCAGTTGCGCTGCGAACCCACCGAAGCGATCCACTGGTTGAGGTAGGCGGCCCAGTCGGTGCCCTCGTACGAGTGCAGCCCCACCTGGAAGCAGCGGTACGTGTCGCTGCCCTCGGTGAACAGACCCGACTTCTTGTCCATCTCCAGCACCACGTCCATCTCGCGGCCGTCCGCGATGAACGTCAGCTCCACCTGGTTCAGACCGCGGTACTGCGACGGCGGCAGGAACTCGATCTCCTGGTAGAACGGCAGCGACTGCCGCGTGCCGCGGATGTGCCCCCGCTCCATGTCCGCACTGCGGAACGAGAAGCCGAGGCGGCGGAACGCGTCCAGGATCGCCTGCTGCGCCGGCAGCGGGTGGACGTTGATCGGGTCGAGGTCGCCGGCGTCCACCGCACGCGCGATCTCCAGCTCGGTGCTCACCCCGATGTTCATCCCGTGCAGGTGGTGACCCTCGAAGTGCGTGATCGGGGTCTCCCAGGGGATCTCCAGACCGAACGGCACCACGTGCAGGGCGCCGGGCTGCACCTTGAAGGCGCCGCCGAGCCGCTGCTTGGTGAAGACGATGTCCTGCTTGTACTCCTGGTCGCCGCCCTCCACCTCGACCCGGGCCTGGAGGCCGACGTTCAGCCCCTCGATCTGCTGCTCCACGGACCCGCCCTGGATGCGGACCTCGCCCTGGACGATGCCACCGGGCACCACGTTCGGCTCGGTGATGATCGTGTCCACGGAAGCACCACCGGCACCCAGCGCGGCGAACAGCTTCTTGAACCCCATTCCTGACTCCCCTTGAAGGCTCGTGCGACTACCCCTTACATACGCGGAACCTTAGGGCCCGGTTGCAGGAGGACGCGTTCCACTACGCTCGACCGGATGAGCGCGCGCACCGACCGTACGCCCCTGCCCCGGTCCTTCTTCGACCGACCGGTCCTCACCGTGGCCCCGGACCTCCTCGGCCGCATCCTGGTCCGGCGCACTCCCGAGGGCCCCATGGAACTGCGCATCACGGAGGTGGAGGCGTACGAGGGCGAGGCCGACCCCGGCTCCCACGCCTACCGCGGCCGCACCCAGCGCAACGCATCGATGTTCGGTCCGCCCGGACACGCGTACGTCTACTTCATCTACGGCATGTGGTTCAGCCTCAACCTGGTGTGCGGTCCGCCGGGCCACGCGAGCGGTGTCCTGCTGCGGGCGGGCGAGATCACGGTGGGCGCCGAGCTGGCCCGCAAACGTCGACTTTCGGCCAGAAGCAACAAGGAACTCGCCAAAGGCCCGGCCCGTCTGGCGACCGCCCTGGCCGTGGACCGCGCCCTGGACGGCACCGACCTCTGCGCGGGCCCCGATTCCCCGCTGTCCCTGCTGGCCGGCACCCCCACCCCGCGCGACCTGGTCAGCAACGGCCCCCGCACGGGAGTCGGCGGCGCCGGCGCCGGGCACCCCTACCGCTACTGGATCACACACGACCCGACGGTGAGCCCGTACCGCGCCCATGCGCCGCGCCGCCGTTCAACTTGACTCGCCCTTGGCAGACGCCTAACGTATCCCGAGCCGCTGGAACGGGTCACTGTCATCGACAGCCCCCGCAGCGGCCAACCCACCACCTACGACTTACCCCCTGACGGGGTCGAATTCGGCATGCCCGAATTCGAATCCGGCGGCTCGATTATGAGTTGCGGAGGGCAAGCGCTAAAGTGGTGGAACGCCGAAAGGGAAACGCGAAAGCGGGAACCGGAAAGCGAAACCCGCTTCGACCGGGAATCGGACACGAAAGAGTCTGATAGAGTCGGAAACGAAGAACGAAAGCCCGGAGGAAAGCCCGAGAGGGTGAGTACGAAGGAAGCGTCCGTTCCTTGAGAACTCAACAGCGTGCCAAAAATCAACGCCAGAAGTTGATACCCCGTCCACTTCGGTGGATGAGGTTCCTTTGA